>DAOVRZ010000023.1:0-58733 GCA_030627905.1 Halanaerobiales bacterium | reverse complement strand
TAAAAACATTAAGCAAAGTTTTTTATTTCTAAATGTAAAAATATTGATTTAATGAAAAAAATCTACGCATATAAAATAATGTCTATATTTTAGAATATATGTTTTAAAATATAGGGTTTAATTAAGCTATGCTGCACTAGTAAGCATATGAATGTAAATCCATATGCTTAGATTTCTAATCCTTCACAGGTTATCATTTTTTTATCTTCTTCAATATCATTACCAACAGTAGTCAAATAATTTCCAACTAAAGCAGCATTTACTCCTGCTCTAAAGCCAATATTTTGCTTATCTTTCAATGCCAATCTACCACCAGCATATCTAATATAACAATCTGGAATTATATAACGGTATAGAGCCATTGTCTTTAATATTTCATAAGGAGTTAACATCTCCCTATCTTGTAATGGGGTTCCTTTGATAGGACGTAAAATATTAATTGGAATAGATTTTACTCCTAAATCTCTAATTTCAAAACCCATTTTTACTCTATCTTCTCTGCTTTCACCTAATCCGATGATACCACCACAACAAATTTCTAATCCAGCTTTTATCACATTTTTGATCGTTTCAAACCTTTCTTGATAATCATGAGTGGTACAGATTTCATCGTAATAATCCTTACTCGTTTCTACATTATGATGGTACATGATGACTCCTACTTTTTTTAACTGTAACGCTTGTTCATAACTAATAATTCCATGAGAGGCACACAATTTTAAATTCGTATCTTCTCTTAACCTTCTATAGATATCCACAATTTCATCAAAAACTTTTCCCGTCAATCCTTTGCCACTGGTAACTAAGGAAAATCTATGAGCACCCGCACTTTCATTCTCCTTTGCTCTTTTTAAAATTTGTGAATAATCAAGGAGATCATAATTCTCTACATCTGTATGATAGTGTGCAGATTGGGCGCAGAATTTACAGTCTTCGGAACACTTTCCAGATTTAGCATTCATTATAGTACATAAATCAACTTTATTGCTTAAGAATTTTTCTCTAATTTTATTGGCACCAGCAAATAGAATTTCTAAAGTATCTTTGTCATTTTCATCTACATTAATTAGTGTAAATGCTTCTTCAAATGTAATTTGACCACCATCTAATATTCTTTCTGTAACTTCATTTATGAATTTTTTTATCGCCATCTATAAAACTCCTTTACAAAAGTGAACTCGTCCAGCTAAAGCTGAACATTGGGGCTTCAGTGGGGGATTCTACCCCCACTGAAGATTAAAAGCAATTCCCCCCACTTATAGAAGTGGGGGTCTTATCTCTAAAGATAAAAGTCAATTATTTTAAACTATTTAATGTAACCTGCTCGTCTTATTGCAGGAATAATCTTTGTTGCAGTATAAGCTACTATCACACACTTCAATAAATCAAGTAAAATAAATGGTGTAAATCCAATCACAATAGCTTGTTTAAAAGTCATAGCTTTACCAAAATAATATTTTACTATAAAATAAATATACGGAACTCCGATTAGATAAACAACCATTAAACCACTCACGACAGGAATTAATATTTTAATGAAACTGATCTCTTTACTTTTTTCTGTATATTTACCGATTATATATGCACAAAATATAAAACCTATCAAATATCCAAACGTAGGTTCAAAGATATAGGTTAGTCCTCCACCTTTAGTAAAAATAGGGATACCAATTAAACCTATTCCAACATATAATAATTGCGAATATAATCCTAATCTCGAACCTAATAATGCCCCTGCATAAGCACAAAAGAAAAATTGCAAAGTAAATGGAACAATTGGAGTTGGAATTTTAATAAATGCACCAACCGCAGTTAGGGCAGCAAATAATGCTACTACAGTCATCTCCTGTGTTTTTAATTTCTTCATCATAGTACTCCTTCCATTATGTATTGTTCTCTTCTTCTAATCGCTATAGTATCTTATTGAAAACTCTTTGTCAACCATTTTTTTTATAAGGTTAACAATCGAGTTAAGAAATAAAATAGACTCCACTTATAACTATCCAGTGGAGGCTATTAATAAAATCATTATACAAATATCCTAAAAGAAAAACTCCAATTTTAAGAATTCTTCAGGAATAAACTGCTTAAAGTCAATCTTCCACTCTCCCTCATCATCTTTAATCAAAAATAAGTTTTTATCTCTAAATAACCTTACAGAAAATATTTCTTCATCATCCTCAAAAACTCTCAATATTGCAGACAATTTAGTCTGAGCTGTTCTTTCGTAAATATACAACTCATCAATATTGTAGGAAATCTTAAAGGAATAAAAATCTTGATGAATGGTTTCTAAGACTTGATTCATAATCGTTTTAAGATCATCTTTATTCTTCTCTTCCAAATACATTGTCTCAATAATTTGATCTGCATCATTTTTAGCATAACCATCCATATATCTACCTATTGTCTCTTCAATCTTAAGTGTTTCAATTTCTTCCTGATTCATTCTTTGACCACATGAAGAAAGTGGTACGATAATAGCCAACAGAACCATCACCACGAGTAATTTTTTCATCAAATACTTCATTTTCTTCAAACTCCCTCCCATTTAGGCTATTATCTCTAAGGCTATCATCATTTCATATAAATGTACAATGTATATATTACCAGACTGAAAATCTCTAATAAAAAAACCGATCTAACTTCTCAGATCGGTTTAACAACATTTTCGGAAGGGTTTTCAGAGAGCATAAATGTCCTCCAACTTCAGTAAGTGCGGGTAAACTATCTAGTTGAAATTAACTTTCGGCGGATTTAAAATCTCCTTCCGAAAGTTGTTAAACTTAAGATGTAATAACGTAGTTATTTCATCAACTTTAAACCTTCTATTCTAATGACGTCCAGATTCTCCTATATTTTTCTTATCAGCAAAATTATCAATCTTCTGAGGACTAATATTTAAACTAATATCAAGAGAACGGATCGTATGTGTAAGAGTACCCATTGAAATTACATCAATTCCAGTTTCAGCAACAGCCTGAATATTCTGATCAGTAATATTACCAGACGCTTCTACAATCGCACGACCAGCAACAATTCTTACTGCTTCTTTCATCTTTTCAGGAGACATATTATCTAACATAATAATATCTGCTCCTGCTTCTAAAGCCTCTTTTAAGCCATCGAAATCTTCAATCTCTACTTCGATCTTCATAGTATGAGGAATCGCCTCTCGCGCTTTTTTCACAGCTGGAATGATTCCTCCTGCCGCTTCAATATGATTATCTTTAATCATAACGGCATCAAACAAACCCATTCTATGATTATGCCCGCCACCAACTTTTACTGCATATTTTTCAAGAACTCTTAGACCAGGCGTGGTTTTACGGGTATCAACTATCCGTACTGGTTTATTCACACCTGGATGTGTTATTAAACTCTTATAATAAGCTGTTTTTGTTGCAATTCCAGAAAGCCTTTGTAAAAAGTTCAAAACAAGACGTTCTCCTTTTAAAATACTCTGGGTAGAGCCTGTAATTTTTGCCATATGATCACCGTATTTAACTGAATCCCCATCTTGGATTAAAAAATCAAAATCTAACTCGGGATCAATATATTTAAAAATCATCTTTGCAAGTGGTAACCCGGCTATAACTCCATCTTCTTTAGCAGTAACATATGCTTCACTAATATGTTCATTTGGCACCACAGAATCAGTAGTAATATCACCACTTCCTAAGTCTTCTTTTAACCCCATTCGAATAATCTCTATGATAACTTCATGATTCCATTTCAACACTTTCACTCTCCTTAAGTTCTCTTTTAAAGGTGAAATGTCTTCCTTGATAGTTTGCCATCTTATCGGGATAGTCGGTCCGATAATGCGCACCGCGACTTTCTTTCCGGGTAAGTGCACTTTGAATCATGATAGATGCAACCAAAATCATATTCTGAGTCTCCCACTCATCCATTGAAAAAAATCCGTATTGTAAAAATTTGCTCCACTCTGTCACTTGAGTTAATGCTGATTTTAGACTTGTTTCATTCCGTAAAATACCAACCTTCGCTGACATTAATTTCTGGAACTGTTTTCGATAATTAAAAAATTGTAAATCATTATTTACATGTTTTTCTTCCTTATAGACCAAGGGAATTTTAGTGATATCCTCTTTTACGCTTTTCAATTGAGGAATAACTTTTTTAAAGATTCTATAACCAAATACCAAGCCATCTAAAAGAGAATTACTAGCAAGACGGTTAGCACCATGAACCCCATTGCATGCTGCCTCTCCACATGCAAAAAGCCCAGGAATTCTAGTTTCACCATATAAATCTGTTTTAATTCCACCCATTATATAGTGAGCCGCTGGAGCAACAGGAATCCAATCTTTTGCCATATCAAGACCGTTTTTTAAACAAGTTTTATATATTTTAGGAAAACGATTCTTCACAAATTCAGAATCCTTATACGTAATATCCAACCAGACATGTGGTTTATTATCCTTCCGCATCTGGTTAACAATCTCCCTAGCAACAATATCTCTAGGAGCTAGTTCAGCTTGTGGATGCCGACTGACCATAAATCTTTCACCCTGTGCATTCCTTAAAACTGCTCCTTCGCCCCTAACTGCCTCTGAAATCAAGAACGCAGGTAAACCAGGAATATATAATGTTGTTGGATGAAACTGAATAAATTCCATATCCATTAACTCTGCTCCTGCACGATAAGCGATTGCCATTCCATCACCTGTCGCAACATCAGGGTTACTAGTATTTTCATAAATTTGACCAGACCCACCGGCAGCAAGAATAGTTATCGGTGCTAAATAGGCAACAAATTTTTTATAATGATGACAATAAGCTAATGCGCCATAGCAACGACCTTTATATGTAATTAAATCTAAAATAAAAGTTTTTTCATGCACAGGAATACCTAATTTATTAACTACTACCCTAGTTAAAGCTCGACGTACTTCTTCTCCTGTGGCATCACCACCCGCATGAAGAATTCGGTGTCGACTATGTGCCCCTTCACGGGCAAGAGCAATCTGCTCATTCTGATAGCGATCAAAATTCGTCCCCATCTCAATAAGCTCACGAACTCGATCAGGCCCCTCTTCTACTAATACTTCAACTGCTGAGCGATTACACAATCCTGCGCCTGCTATAATTGTATCTGCAGAATGTAACTGAGTGCTATCTTCTTTATCAATTACCGCAGCAATCCCGCCCTGAGCGTGCTCTGTATTACTATCTTCTACTTTTTCCTTTGTTACAATCATTACATTTCCATGATCATGAGCGTGTATAGCAGAATAAAGGCCAGCAATACCTGTCCCAATCACTAAAAAATCTGTATAAATTTTTTCAAATGTAATCTTAGAATAGTCAAGCAAATAACGAGGTGTTTTCATTTCTATCACCAACCAATTCTTGACTTAACATCTATTTTACTTCTTTTATTTACCTTTAACCTCTAACATTCTCTCCAAAGCCAGTTTTGCCTTAACACTAATTTCTTCCTCTACATAAATTTCAGGACTCAAAGTTTCTAGAGCTTTAATTACATGAGAAAGATGAGTTTTTTTCATATTTGCACAAACTAATTTCGGAGATAAAATATAAAATTCTTTATCTGAATTCTCTTGCTTCATCCGATGAAGAATCCCCATTTCAGTTCCAATTATAAATTTTTTATGATCACTTTCACGTACATAACGCAAAATACCTGCTGTACTATCTGCATGATCAGCCAATGCTACAATTTCTGGTCTAGTTTCTGGATGAACAAGAACCAAAGCATCTGGATGTGCTGCTCTTACTTGCTTTACTTCTTCTGTAGTTACGCAGTGATGAGTAATACAATATCCTTCCCATAGGATGATTCTTTTATCAGTTTTACTGGCAACAAAAGAACCTAAATTCTGATCAGGAGTAAAGATAACAGTATCAGAATCTAAGGATTCGACTACTTCTACAGCATTAGAAGATGTACAACATATATCACTTTCGGCTTTCACTTCAGCAGAGGAATTTACATATGTCACAACTGGAACACCTGGATATTCTGCTTTCAATTTTCGTAACCCTTCAACATCAACCATCTCAGCCATTGGACAACCTGCCTCTTGAACAGGTAAAATGACTTTTTTAGTTGGTGATAAAATTTTTGCACTCTCAGCCATAAAATGCACTCCGCAAAAAACAATTACATCTGCATCAGTCTCGGCTGCAATCTGGCTAAGTCCAAAAGAATCTCCAACATAGTCAGCGATATCCTGAACTTCATCAATTTGATAATTGTGAGCCAAAATAATTGCATTATTTTTCTTCTTTATTTCTTCAATTCTTTTTACTATTTCGGTAGCAGGCATAATAACCCTCCCCTTTATAATAGTAGTTGTCCACACAATTTTAACTCTATTCTAGGGTTTTGTCAAGTTCTGTTAATCAACTAAAATTTTATTTTTTTCTGAAACAAATATAACAGATGGTTGCCAATTTTTTGCTTCTTCTGGTGTCATATATGCATATGCAATAATAATCACTTCATCATCAGGTTGTACTTTTCTTGCAGCGGCTCCATTTAAGCAAATCACTCCAGAATTCCTTTCGCCAGAAATTACGTATGTTTCAAAACGCTCTCCATTATTATTATTTACGATCTGTACTTTTTCATTCGGTAGGATCCCTGTAGCATCCAATAACTCCTGATCAATAGTTATACTTCCCATATAGTTTAAATTTGCATCTGTAACTCGTGCACGATGTATTTTACCTTTCATCATTTGTAAAAGCATTTTAATCAACCTCCATCATGATATTATCAATCAGACGCGTCTTTCCAATAAAAACAGCTAAAGCGATTAAAATTGGCCCTGTTAATCTCTCTATTGGTTGAAGATTACTTGCAGAAACAATAGAAATATAATCTGATTTAACCAATGGCTCATTTTCAATCATCTCAGTTAGTAAAGCTTGAATCTTATGTGCATCTCTTTCACCATCATTTATCATTTCTTTAGCTTTCTTCAAAGAACGATTTAAAATCAGTGCTGCTTCATGCTCTTCGTTATTTAAATTAACATTTCTAGAACTCATAGCCAAGCCGTTTTTTTCTCGAATAATAGGGGATACTCTAACCTCTATCGGCATATCTAAATCCTCTACCATCTTCTTAAGAATTATCGCCTGCTGTGCATCTTTCTGACCAAAATAAGCTTGATCTGGTTGAACAATATTGAATAGTTTCGATACAA
Source organism: Halanaerobiales bacterium (assembly GCA_030627905.1). Lineage (GTDB taxonomy): Bacteria > Bacillota > Halanaerobiia > DY22613 > DY22613 > JAGMES01. The sequence continues at coordinate 51,531 of DAOVRZ010000023.1, read as the reverse complement.
CAGTACAAACTCCACGAAAGTGACCAAGTCTAGTAGCTCCACAAAGATTCTGACTTAAATTTGTCAGTTCAACATAAGTTTGAAAATTTTCTGGATACATTTCTCCAGATTGAGGTGCAAAAATAAGATCAACTCCTACCTCTTTTACTAGTTTTGCATCTCGCTCTAAATCACATGGATATGAATCTAAATCTTCACCAGAGTCAAATTGCGTCGGATTAACAAAAACACTTACTACCACAAAGTCATTCTCTTTTTTTGCAAATTCCATCAAAGACAAATGACCATCATGTAAATAGCCCATTGTCGGAACTAAACCAATGGTTTTACCTTCCAATCTAGCCTTTTTTATCACTTCACGAACTTCAGTCTTCCGTTTAAGAATTTGCATCTTTGCCAGTACCTCCTGAGTAGAGTTCTGTTTGTTTTGTTTGATCGGATATTCCAAAACTTTCTTCTTCATTAGGAAAATTTTGTGTTTTCACATCAGAGATATACTGACCAACCGCCTGAGATATTACTCGATGTAGATTAGCATAACGTCGAACAAATTTTGGTTTAAAGTCTTCATTCATGCCTAAGAGATCTTGAAGCACTAAAATCTGACCATCACACCCGTTACCAGCTCCTATTCCAATAGTAGGAATGGACAAAGATTGACTGATCTCATATGCCAATGGTGCAGGTATACATTCCAACACTATAGCAAAAACACCTGCTGCCTCTAAGCTTTTTGCCTCACTTTTTAATCGTTCTGCCTGAATCAATTCCTTACCTTGAACTTTAAAACCACCAAGCTGATGTACAGACTGAGGTGTAAGTCCTAGATGTCCAAAAACAGGAATTCCAGCTTGAACCAAAGCTTTAACCTGAGGCAAAATATCACTTCCGCCTTCTAACTTAACTCCATGAGCTCCTGCTTCTTTCAGTATTCTACCCGCGTTTATTAATGTATCTCTGACTCCTGTTTGATAAGACATAAAAGGCATATCAGCAATAACCAAAGATCGCTTTGTTCCTTTCACCACTGCCTTCGTATGATGAAGGATATCTTCCATCGTTACTGCCAGAGTATTCTCATAACCTAAAATTACCATTCCCAATGAATCACCAACCAATATAAGTTCAACACCTGCTTCATCTAACAACCTGGCAGTTTGAACATCATAAGCAGTAAGTGCTGTGATCTTTTCATTATTCTGTTTCATCTGGATTAACTTCTTAGTGGTAACTCTATTTTTCACTTAATTCTCCTCCTTTGTGAAAATTCGAGACAAAGTTTGACAAGCCTGCTCTGTTTGTGGAGCAAATTCTAAAGTAGCTCTTCCTAACATACTATATAGTTCCAACCAATCAGAATTTACCTGGCTGATGGCATGTATATGTTTTTCAATCGTAGCTATATCACTTCGAGCAATTGGGCCTGTTAGTGCTGATTTAGGTGTCTTATGTGAAAGATTTTCAACTGTTCCTTGAACGAGAGGTAATAATGCTTTCTGGGCCAACTCTTCAGTTACACCCACACTCTTCAACATCTCAATCCCTGTATGGACAAGGGTAACGAGATAATTAGAAACCACACAAGCTGATGCATGATAGATAGCTTTCTGTTCTTTCGTAATCTTTAGATATCGGGTTGATAATGCTTTCATTATTTCTTCTCCTAATTCAAGCCCTCTCTTATCTCCTTCCAAGCTCCATACAGTGTTCGGAAGTTTACTGATTCCTGCATCTACATCTGCCACAGCTTGCAATGGATGCAATGCTAAACGACTAATTTCCGCCATTTGAGATAGATTACCTACGTCTGAAGGATGAACCCCACTAAGATGGATCAATACATGCTTTGATTTGATTAAATTTTTCTCCCACATGCTTTTAATAACATCATGGATATGATCATCTTGAACAGCCAATATTATAAAATCTAAATCAGATGGTAATAAAACCAAATCCCTTGTAAAGATCGGAATGCTTGAGTGGTCATATAAATATGATTTAACTCTTTCAAGAGAAGCATTAGATCGCCCTACTACCATCTTTAGAGTAAATCCATGAGATTGCAACAAGTATGATAAAGCAGTTCCAACCCTACCTGGGCCAATCAAAGCAAATTTTTTTCCCATATAGTCCACCTCACTTCTTAGTTACATATTTAAACAAAAATATCTTAGCATAAAAAAATGTCTTCCCAACTAGTCAGGAAGACATTTTACACTTACATAGGCACAATGAAACCTCTCCTATCAAACATAGATAGAGAGATAACAATAATGCCAAAATATTCTTCCGTCCCGGTCCAGATCAGATCCAAGCGTATGTAATTCTACCTTCATGATAACATGAGATGTAGAAAATTGCAATCAAAAAAATACATAACTCGACTTTCACAAAAGCACAAATGGGTAAATATTAAATTAGGAAAAGGTCTCTATCGATTATCAAGCACCTTTTCATAATCTATCCAGTCAACTTTTAATTGCAGCCATCTTCATCTTTTTAATATGCCTCCATTTAGCAGTTTTAATAGTCAAGCTTGAAGTATTTATTAGAGCATGTAAGATAACTGGTATATAAAATACAGAAAAACGTGTCCAAACTAATCCTAAGAAAATTCCTAATGTCATGTGAAATGTAACCGACTGAGCCAATCGGTTGTTCACTTTTCTCTTGTGATCCATAAACCATACATGACATACCCCAAATATAAACGCTGAAAGCAATATCGCTAATGTCTCCCCAACCAACGGACGTAATGTACCTATCAGAAAAATACGATAGAAAAATTCTTCAGGAACAGCAGTATGTATGATTTGCACACAAAAAGTAATTATTGCAGATGAAATATAAAACTTTGCGCCGAACATTTTGATGAACAAATCAATCTTATTCATTTTAGTCCACACATAAGCAGCCATACAAATAGCTACTACTAAAAATGCTAATAACCATAGATTCAATAAACCTGAGACTAAAAAACTTAAATCATTTTTGAAGTATATTAATATGATGAGTGGAATAATAAGCAGGATTAGATTTTTGCGTATTGTAGGTTGTAATTCATGCCCAAAATAAGTAACTTTAATAATTTTATAATAATATAAGGGAATAAAAAATAATATAAAAGATGATATTCCTATTAACAAACTCGTCAATGGATTCTTAATATTATTAGCCATTTGAGCTGGAAAAAATGCCAAAAAAATGCTAAGTACTCCGTATATACTAGTTACAATTATTCCCATACGCATAATTCTCTTTAATTTTGATTTATAAAGAATATAAAATGAGATCCCATATGTTAATACTAAAATAACCCACATTAAAACATCAGTCCATCGCATACAATCACTCCCTTCTTATTTTACATATTTCTTGAAAACAACAGAAGCAATATTTCCACCAAAAGCATATGAATTACTTATCACAATATTTACTTCCTTAGCTAAAGCCTTATTTGCCACTATATTTAAATCACATTCCATGTCTTTTGTCTCATAATTAATATTAGGAGGGACTACATTGTCTTGGATAGCTAAAGTTGACACTATTGCTTCAATAGCACTAGCTGCCCCCATGGTATGTCCAAGCATTGATTTAATTGATGACACAGGAACTGTTTTTGCATACTCTCCAAAAACTTTGTGAATTGTCAGACTTTCTACTTTATCATTAATTGAAGTTCCAGTACCATGTGCACAAAAATAATCAACATCCTTTGGTTCAATTCCAGCTTGTTTCATTGCCCTTTTTGTAGCCAAAATAGCTCCTTCACCTTCTGGATTTAGTGCTGTCATATGATATGCGTCACAACTTAAGCCAAATCCAATTATTTCTGCATAAATTTTTGCATTTCTTCTCAGTCATGCTCTAAATCTTCTAATACTAATACACCAGCACCTTCACTTACAATCATTCCACCGCGATTTTTATCAAAAGGTTGACATTTTTCTTTTGCTGCAGCTTTTACACGATTAAAGCCAACCATAAACATTTTGCTAAATGCATCTGCACCACCAGCTAGCATTATATCCGCTTTTCCTGTTTGAATCATTTCACAAGATACGCTTATAGCATAATTTCCACCTGAACATGCTGCTGGAAACACATACACGGGACCACCTAAATCAAGTTCTTCTGCTATTTGCGTAGACAGCTTATTCGGAGAAAATCTATTTAAATTAGCTCCATTCATTATATAATATGGCTCTTCTTTCTGCTCTTCAACTATATCCTCAATAACCTGAATCTCTCCTCCCGTTGTACCCATCGTTACTCCAATTCTATCACGATTAATATTCAAATAGTTCAAATTTGCATCGTTATAAGCTTCAAAAGCTGCACTTAAAGCTCTCTGCACTGTTTGACCTAAAAATTCTTTACCTTCAATATCAGGTGACTGATAATTTCTAATTTCTCCCCCTTTTAGAGAATCCATAGATAATTCATCAAAATAATTGACATCTATAATTCCAGACTTACCTTCTAAAATATTTTTCCAAAATTCTTTTATATTTTGCCCAATAGGAGAAACAACTCCCATTCCAGTTATGACAACTCGTTTTTTCACATCAATACCCCCCTTGCCCAGAAATTTTATCTTAAATATTTATAATCTTAGTCTACACAACTATTAGAAACAACAAGGGAAGAAATATTTCCATTCCAATCAATACCATTAATCAATATATTCTCCAAAGTACAATCAGTAAACTCCATTGTAATAGGTAGACTTTGGTCTATACTTGATTCAGGAGAATAATAAAACGATTTTAGAAGACTATTCTTTTCTAATGATTTAAGTGCTAATATTGTCTGGAAAATCCCATCTACAGCTGAACATTCTCCAAACGCTCCTTTAATTGCAGAAACATACTTGATTTTATAATAATCTAATAAATTTTTAATAGCTTCAGCCTCTAAATGATCAGAAAACTCTAAGTTATTTGCATTTGCAAAAACTGCCTGTATTTTCTTAACTCCCGATTCTATAATAGCATTGTTCATAATATTATTAACATTATTTCTATTACTTTTTTTGGATTGAAAACCATTTGAATAGCCTAATATTTCACCATAAATCTTTGCTCCACGTTTAATTGCATGCTTATCAGATTCCAGTACAATAACACCTGCACCTTCTCCAAGTACAAACCCATAATCCTCATTGTTAAACGGTTTCAAATCACCAATAGTTTTAACCAATTTATTTTCAACAAAACCATCCAATAAATATGGTGCATACTTCTCAACTCCACAGCACAAAACAATATCAGCACGACCTGACTTAATTAATTGTGCTCCAATTCCAATAGCATCCAATGAAGCAGTAACTCCATTTGATATAGTTAAATTAGCTGCTTTTCCTTTCACATAAATTGCACCATGACCTGAAGAACTATTATTAATTGCATTAGGAAAACGACTTGGGATAACAGACCGAGGCGATTTCTTTATTGCTGTTGAATAAAAATTAACAGCAATCTCAGCATGTTCATAATTTGAGCCTGTTACAATTCCTAATCTTTCTGATAATTCTTCCTCCAAATCTAATTGACTTTCACGTACTGCTAAATCTATTGCAGCTAATAACATTTTACTTCCTTCATTCAAATACCTTGAGCCCATATACTTAACATAATCTTTTACATTAAAATCTTCAATCAGATAACCATATACAAATTTTTCTCTCCCAGGGTTCATTATTTTCTTATTTATTAAATTTCCATTTGCAAGTGATTCCCAGAAAAAACCTACATTATCTCCATATAGTGAAATACAGCTCATTCCTGTTACTAAAACTTTATCCGTCATTTTTCCCACCCCTACCCTACTGTATTTACTTCTTTAAATCAGTAATTAGCTCTACTATTGAGCGAAGGGTTCTAGCATTACGTAAACGATCACCTATCTGTATATCATATTCACTTTCTAAAACTTCCTCAATCTCATAAAACATTAGTGAATCAACACCAAGTTCTTTCAAATCAGTATCAACATCTAAATCCTCAAAATTATCTTCCAAAAATTCTTCCAACACTCCCCTAACAAATTTCTCTATATCTTTATTCACTTATATACCTCCGCATAATGTATTTAGTTTGGTTATTCAACTCGCCAATCTAGTTTTTTTACTGCAAAATATAACATAATGACTGTAAAGGCTCCCAAACAAACCATATTAATTGCAAAAGTCTTGTCTACAACGCCTGACAATACTGACCGAAAAGCATCCGCAGCATAACTTGTAGGTAAAATTTTCGAAGTGTACTGCAATATAACTGGTAAATTTTCTTTAGGAATCAGAACAGGTGATAAAAACATAACAATCATCATTGTAACATTATTCATCATGTTAGCATGATGCCCATTTCGAGCATAAACGCCAAATAATACTCCAAGACCTACCATAGAAAGTCCTGAAATAATCATTACTAAAATCATCATTGGATGAAAAACTATAGGGAATTTCAACCATAATTTACCTACAAACAATGTCATCAACATCCCTGGAACCGTAAAGATAGTGCACATTGTTGAAAAACCTAAAATTAACTGAAGTTTTGAAAAAGGAAGAGTTGCAAAATAATCCAGATCATTTCTTTGCCTTCCCCAGGCAAAATCATTCGATATAGATTGCATCGGTCCCATAATCAATCCCATAATTGCATTGCCTGCTGTTACATATAACGCAATACCCGGGTCAACTATTGCTCCAGATAATTTCATAAACACTAAAATCCCTAATGGCATTAATGGTGCAAGAAAAATATGAAAATACCACTCATTACGTATATTAGCCCACCGAATAAACGCTATATTCCAATATACTTGAAACCATCTTTTAATTCTAGTTCTTAAATTCCCTTTTTCTATTACGACTTTACCTTCCTCAATATAAGAATTAAGCAATTTCATTTTTTTCTTTACCTCCACTTAATTTAATATAAGCGTCTTCTAAGGTAGGAGTCAAAATCCTGAAATCATTTAGATTCTTCATTCCGACCTGCTCAACAACAAAATTTACTGCATCCTGAATAAAATCTTCCTCTACATGTATTATCCATTGCCTTTCTCCCTGTGATATAAGTGGAAACCTGTTATTATTTAAAATTTCAATATCCAACTCACCAACTGATGGATTCAATTTTAGCTCTAATCTCACTTGCTTTGAAATTCTGCTTTTTAATTCCCCCACCGTTCCAATTGCTTTAACAATTCCATTTGTAATCAATCCAACTCTTTCCAATACTTTCTCTGCCTCAAGTACATTATGAGTACAAGAATAATTGTTAAACCTACTGTTTTATTCAAATTAAGTATTTTATCCCAAACCTGTCTTCTATAAACTGGGTCAAGATCATTAGTAGGTTCATCTAAAATCAAAACACGCGGATTACCTATTAAAGCTGTACAAAGACTTACCAACCTATTCTGTCCACCAGAAAGCTTATTCAATGGACGCTTGCTATATTTTATATCAAACTCCTCAATAAGATCTTTTGCTTGCTGTCTTGCTGTTTTTTTGGTCATTCCTTTCAATTTTCCGGTAACCTCTAAAGCTTCCTGCACTCTTAAATCTCCCAAAGCACCAATTCTTTGTGTCATATGTCCTACAAAATGTGTTATAATATCAGGATTTTTTGAAACTTCTTGATCATAAAATTTCACAGTTCCTGTATCAGGTTTTAACAGTCCAACCATTTGTTTTAAAAGTGTAGTTTTTCCTGCACCATTTGGACCTAGTAATCCAAAGATTTCTCCTTCTTTAATCGTTAGATTAATATCTTTATTCGCAATAATTGCCCCATTTTTATACGTTTTATTTAAATTTCTAATTTCAAAAACTGCCAACTTTAAACCCTCCTTATTCGTATTATAATGTTACTCCTCCATCAGCAGTGACATTCACCCCTGTAATCATTTTGGCTTCTTCAGATGATAAGAAATAAACTACATCTGCAATTGCTTTAGGATCATTTAATCTTTTCAAAGGTGTTTGCTTTAATAACTGAGCTTTATCCAAAAACGTAATTTCACGTCCATACTGTTTTTCCCAAAGCCCTGTATCTACCACACTCCCTGGCGAAAGCATATTTACTCGAATATTATTAGGAGCCAATTGTTTTGCCAAACTCATTGTCAAACCATAAAGACCTGATTTAGATGCTGCATATGCCAGATAGTTACTAGCTTTTTTTACCCCGCTAATCGATCCAATATTAACAATACTTGCCCGTTTAGAGTTCTTTAAAAATGATAATCCATATTTACATATCATAAATGATCCTACTAAGTTTGTTTTTATTACTTGTTCAAATTTTTCACATTCAAGAGAGTCCAATGATATCGAATTTTCAATAATACCTGCCGAATTTATTACTGCATCAATTTTTTTATAAACTTCTCCAATAGAAGAGAAACATTTTTTAACCTCATCCTCATTATTAATATTAACTTTTAAAAAAGAACAGTTTTCAATGCAAACACTGTCGGGCAAAGGATGAATATCTAAAACTATAACCTGCCAGTTTTCTTCTAGAAACTTCTTAACAATACCTAAACCTATACCAGAACTTCCGCCTGTAACTAATGCAATATTTTTCATATAATTACCCACCTAACTAACCTATGTGATGAATTATCGAATCTTCGGTATATAAATTTTTAACAAACCAGTTTTTTTGATATGCTTTTTTGATCTTACTAAATGGCAGAACTTTGTTTTGATCAACAAGTAGATCCGCTGCATATTCCATTAAAAGTCGAACAATTCCATGCTTATAAATTGGCATTGAATCATAACGTTCTAATACAGGTAATGTAACTTCTTCTACTATTTTTAAGGAAACTTGATCTAAATAGTCCATAAACTCATCCGTGTTTTCATAGTCGAAAATTGGAATGGCTAACTTATATCCAGATTTTGTATCGTCTTCCAATGTTAATCCATGAAAATTTAAAAGAAGCAGTTTCTTAGAATCACAAGAAAAGTTCTTTTCATCTAAATGAATCTTAGCAAGAACTTCTAGATCTTTATAGTCTAAACCAAAATTATTTCGTTTAATCTGTGGATGCCAGAACTCACCTATACCAATTTTTTGTGCTTCACTTGGCCAAAATTTAATTCCTAAAGGATTTTTTACCACAATTTTTGAAGAAAAAGCCCATAGATAATAGCCATTTTCCCGTTTTTGAATAACACCATTTTTATAAAGGTATTTTAATATTCCTAAATCCAAACAAAACGCAAACAAAATCATATTATGTAAGTCATCCCAGCTATAACCTTGTTTTGCCAAACTAGATTTTTTAAATAATTGGATCATATGTGGTATAGACTCATCTATAATTTTATAATATTTAATACTTTCCTCTTTAAGGTCTGATAAATTTTCAGTAAATAAAGCTAACTTTTTTAATGTTTCTTTAAAAGTTCCTTTCCCTCGTAAAAAATCATGATGCTCAGCTGAACCCCCATCCAGACTGATACCCAACTCCGGTCTATAGTCTGAAGTACTATTTTTACTTAATATTTCAACTAAATCATCGTGAAGAAGTAATTTCTCAATCATTGCTATCTTTAGGATGCAAATTTAACTATATATAAACTTTGAATAATTAAAAGAATATTCAGTTAATTATTCAACTTATAATAATATAAGTTATCTAAAATATATATATTTTCATGTTTTTGTTTTACTGTTTTTTGTCTTTTTATCAATGCTGCTTATAGATATATTTCAATATAAAATTTTAAATAGTATTTGTTTTTTTAAAAAAATAAAAATCCCACCAGTTTATTCTGAATATGGTGGGATTCTATATGATTAAAACAAGCAGCTTTCGCTAAAGACTTTTGAAATTTTTAAAACAATCCAGTAATCTTACCTTCCTTATCAATATCAATATTAAGTGCAGCAGGACGTTTTGGCAGACCAGGCATTGTCATGATATCACCAGCCAGTGCAACTAAGAAGCCTGCGCCAGCGGAAACATTGATCTCACGAACAGTAACTGTAAAGCCACTAGGACGTCCAAGTAAGGTTGGATCATCAGAGATCGAATTTTGAGTTTTAGCCATACAGATTGGAGTCTTATCAAAGCCTTGCTCAGTAAGAGTCTTAATCTGCTTTTCACATGCTTTAGTGAAGTTAACACCATCAGCACCATAGATCTCTTTAGCAATAATTTCAATCTTCTCTTTGATTGGAAGGTTAGCATCATAAATAGGTTCAAAATTAGATGGAGTGCTTTCCATAATCTCCAATACTTTTTCTGCTAATTCAATTCCACCCTCGCCACCTTTAGCCCATACTTCAGAGAGAGCTACAGGTACATTCATCTCTTCACAACGTTCCCGAATCAGTTCGAGTTCAGCTTTAGTATCAGTTGGGAATGCATTGATCGCAACAACTACAGGTAATTTATACTTCTTAACATTCTCAATATGCTTTTCTAAGTTTTCAATACCGTTACCTAAAGCTTCTAAGTTTTCATTAGTTAGTTCAGTCTTATGAACTCCACCATGCATCTTAAGAGCTCTAGCAGTAGCAACGATAATAGCACAATCAGGCTTTAATCCACCAAAACGACACTTAATATCGAAGAATTTCTCAGCACCTAAATCAGCACCAAAACCTGCTTCGGTAATCACGATATCAGAAGTCTTCATAGCGAGCTTGGTAGCCATTATACTGTTACAACCATGAGCTATATTAGCAAATGGACCACCATGAATAAATGCTGGAGTATTTTCTAATGTTTGAACCAAATTTGGCTTAATGGCATCTTTCATCAAAGCAGCCATCGCGCCCTGTATATTTAGTTCTTTCGCAAGTACAGGTTTTCTATCATATGTATAACCAATTACAATTTTACCAAAACGTTCTTTCAAATCATCCAAATCACGAGACAAGCAAAGAATTGCCATAATTTCAGAAGCTACTGTAATCATAAAACCATCTTGACGAGGTACACCATGAGCAGGTCCACCTAAACCAACTACAATATTTCTCAAAGCACGATCATTCATATCTACAACACGCTTCCACTTAATTCTAGTTGGGTCAATACCTAATTCATTTCCTTGCTTTAAGTGATTATCTAAAGCAGCAGATAATAAATTATGAGCTGTACCAATTGCATGAAGGTCACCAGTAAAATGTAAGTTGATATCTTCCATAGGAACTACCTGAGCATAACCGCCTCCAGCAGCGCCACCTTTGATACCAAAGCATGGACCCAAAGAAGGTTCTCTTAATGCTATAGCACAATTTTTGCCAATTTTATTCATAGCCATACCTAAGCCAACAGTAGTTGTTGATTTACCTTCACCTGCTGGTGTTGGGGTAATAGCTGTCATCAAAATAAGCTTAGCATCTGGAGCATTCTCTAACTTTTTATAAACATCTAACTTGATCTTAGCTTTGTAATCACCATACAGTTCAATATCATTTTCAGAAAGATTCAATTTTGCAGCAATTTCCTTAATCGGTTGCATCTTCGCCTCTTGTGCAATCTCAATATCACTTTTGTAACTCACGGACTACTCACTCCTTTTAACTTTTTGTTTTCAGAATATTGTTTTAATACTATTTAATATTTCTTTGTTTTTTTAAAGAATCCTGCAATATAACATAAAATATTTAGAGTTCTAAACCTTTATAGACAATATTTTCAATCTCAGTAGATAATTCTTTTGCCTTAATGCTCAATTCGTTTAAACGATCTGCCTTTTCTCGTTTAAAATCTTCATCCTTAATGCTCAAAAGATTAACCTGTACATTGTACGCAGCACCTTTAACAGCTGCATAACCCATCAATCCAGAAACTCCTGCATCAGTTATCGCATTCTGGTTACCCAGTTTAGCAATCTCCTGAGTCAATTCCATTCCCTGTATCGCTTTCTCCATCACCTCAAGTGGAGTTAATGCAGCATCCTTCATCCCTTGCTGAATTGCCTGACGCCGTGCTGCTTTTTCCTCTTCTGTACCTTTCGGCATTTTGAAAGCTACCATAACTTTATTAAAAGCTTGAGTATCTTTTTCAATAAGCTCTTTTAACTCAAGCGCTAATTGATCACTAACAGTAACAATCTGCTGAATTCGTTCCTGATTTTCACATTTACCAGAAAGTCTACCTACCATTGAAACTAAAGAACTAGAAAGTGCACCAGCTAAAGCAGCAACACTTCCACCACCAGGAGCAGGGCTATCAGATGCAAGTTCATTTAAAAAATCAGCGACTTTTAGTTCATATAACATTTATAGTGTACCTCCTTTAAAATTTGGATCTATTCACGACTATTTTACCTTTTTTAATAACTTTCTCCACCAGGTTTACTCCATAATGATACGGTATTTTACGATAATTCTCGATATCAAAGATAACTAAATCTGCTTGTTTACCCACTTCAATACTACCAATCTTATCAGCTCTCTTCAACGAATGAGCAGCATTAATAGTAACAGCATGGAAAGCTTCTTCAGGTGTTAATTTCATATATAAACAAGCAATCGTCATCGCCAGTGGTAATGATGGGGTTGGTGACGAGCCTGGATTAAAATCTGTCGATAAAGCAAAAGGTAATCCTTCATCAATCATCTTTCTCGCAGGAGCATAAGGCTTTTGTAAGGTAAAAGCAGTTGCAGGTAATAAATTTGCAATTACTCCTCTATCCCGCATAGCCCTAATTCCTTCATCAGAGATCATCAAAAGGTGATCTGCAGAGATCGCTCCTAACTCAGCAGCCAATTCTGCACCCCCTAATGGATGAATCTCATCAGCATGGAGACGTAAATCAAATCCCATCTCTTTAGCGGCAAGCATAATCTTCCGGGTTTCCTCAATAGAGAATACTCCCTTTTCACAAAATACATCACAAAACTCTGCAAGATCATCTGCCTTAACTTTAGGCAAAATCTCTTCAATGATAAGATTTACATAACCCTCATGATCATCTTTGTACTCGATAGGCCAGGCATGAGCACCCAAATAAGTGTTTACAAGATCCATAGGGTGTTCTTCATTTAGTTCTTTAGATACCTGAAGTTGCTTAATCTCTGTTTCGATATCAAGGCCATAACCACTTTTAGATTCTACAGTAGTGGTTCCCATCTCAAGCATCCAATCCAGACGCTTCCGACCTAATTCTTTTAGCTCCTCTAAGCTAGTAGCTCGAGTAGCTTTCACAGTATTGGCAATTCCGCCACCAGATTCCATAATATCCATATAACTTGCACCCTGAATCCGTAAAACAAACTCATCCTCTCTAGAACCACCAAAAACAAAGTGAGTATGTGGATCAATCAATCCAGGGGTTACTACCTTATTAGAAGCATCAATAATCTGTGTATCTTCAGTAACTTTAACTTTTGAAAGAATATCTTTTTCAGAACCAACAGCAATAATTTTACCTACTGCTACTGCGACACAAGCTTTTTCCAACACTTCTAACTCATTCATCTTTGACCCTGCAACCGGGCCAGCATGCCCAGCTGCAGTAACGATTTGCCCATTTTTTATCAAAAGATCAACAGTCAACATTGATAAACACTTCCTTTGATAATACTCATTTTAAAGCGAACTTATTTCAAGCGATTCTCCAAAACCTGCTCAGATTGAAAATCTTCTACTTGTAAATACCACTCAGCAACATCAACCATCGCCTGTTGTGGAACCAATCCAATAATCTCGCTTCCTACTACATTTACGCCATAACGTTGAGCTTCCCGTTTAATGGTTTCAAAAACACGATAAATAGGAGTTTTAATATAATTATCTAAGTTCATAGAAACTTGAACTTGATTTCTATCTTCTAAAGTAACACCCATTCCTTTAACATTCATAAATCCACCACTACTAGCTCGAACAGCCCTAGCAATCTTATCAGCAATCCATTTTTGATCTGTATCCAAATTCACATTAAAGGCAACCAAAGGCATACGAGCACCTACTGCAGTTACACCAGCACTTGGATGAGTTTTTGCTGGACCAAAATCAGGATGACGTTCCTCGTTACCGATCTCTTCTTTTATTGTTTCATACTGACCTTTACGAATTTTGGACAAGTTCTTACGCTCTGGACGCTGAGCTGCTTCGCCATAGAGATAAGTCGGAACATTTAATTCATCAGCCATACGTTTTGCTACTGACTTTGCAGCCGCAACACATTCTTCCATAGTTACGTCTTTAATCGGAATAAAAGGAATTACATCAACAGCACCCATTCTTGGATGTTCACCTGTATGTTTTTCCATATCAATAAGTTCTACAGCTTTTTGAGTCAAACGAAAAACAGCTTCTTTACAAGGTTCTACTTCTCCTACAAATGTGATAACAGAACGATTATGATCAGCATCTGAAGAATAATCCAATAAAGTAACTCCTGCTATCTGACGAATTTCATTAACAACCGCTTCTACAACTTCTAAGCGACGGCCTTCACTAATATTAGGAACACATTCTACAATTTTTGGCATTTTAAATTTAGACCCCTTTCGAAATGTTATTTAATCTTCGAAGAATTTTCCTTAGTTCTTTGAAGATTTCAATTATTTAAAAAAATAAGGTTTTATTATTATGGTAAATATATCTTAATATGAATTCTATATAACATGCATTCTATGTTAGCTCTCCAATCACCTGCTCAACTTTATCAACAAATTCTCCAGAGTGAATCATCTCTTGCATTTTATGAATTTCTGGAGCAATAATCCGATCTTTAATTAGAGCTGGAACATAAGAACGAACCAATTCATAGATTGCTTTAGTTGCAGGAGCCATCAGTTCTCGATCGCGAAATTCCAGTCCCTGTACACTAGTTAAAAGTTCTATTGCCAATACATTCTCTGCGTTGGTTAAAATTTGGCGCATTTTACGAGCAGCAATTGTTCCCATACTTACATGATCTTCTTGGTTTCCTGAAGTTGGAATTGAATCAACAGATGCTGGATGAGCTAACACCTTGTTTTCAGATACCAAAGATGCTGCAGTATATTGGGCAATCATATAACCTGAATTAACTCCACTTTCTGCAATCAAGAAAGGTGGTAAACCACTTAATGAAGAATTAACCAATCTCTCAACTCTTCTTTCTGAGATATTAGCATACTCTGAAAGTGCAATTCCTAGAAAATCCATAGCTAATGCAACTGGTTGACCATGGAAGTTACCTGCAGAATATACCTTATTCTCTTCAGGGAAAATAAGTGGATTATCTGTTGCAGAATTGACTTCCCTGACTACTATATCCTTCGCATAATTAATTGCATCTTTTGAAGCACCATGAACCTGAGGTGTACAACGTAAAGTGTATGCATCCTGAACTTTATCTCGATTCTGACGATAAACCAGGCCACTTCCTTTAAGCATCTCTCTAACATTTCTAGCAACCGCCAATTGACCAGGATGCGGTCTCAGTAGATGAATCATCTCCTCATAAGCATCAGGAATCCCTAAAAGTGCTTCCATGCTCAGCGCAGCACAAATATCAGCCATTTTGGCTAAATTTAGACTATCATATATTCCTAACACAGCAATCGCGGTCATACACTGGGTTCCATTGATAAGAGCCAGACCTTCTTTTGCTCCTAAGGTAACTGCTTTAAGTCCAACTTTATCTAAAGCCAATTTACCATTAATCCGTTCACCCTGATAGTTTGCTTCACCATGACCTAACATAACCAAAACCATGTGAGCCAATGGAACCAAATCTCCACTGGAACCAACAGAACCTTGTGAATAAACAACTGGGACAACATCAGCATTCAACATGTCCACTAAAAGTTGCAATGTTTCTAAACGAATTCCCGAATGACCTTTAACTAAAGCATTAGCTCTTAAAAGCATCATTGCTCTTACCACTTCTGTTGCCAATACCTCACCAACTCCACAAGCATGGCTCAAAATCAGATTTAATTGCAGTTCTTCTACCTTTTCTTTTGAAATCATCGTATCAGCCAATTTACCAAAACCTGTAGAGATTCCATAAACAACCTCTTCGCGTTCAATAAGTTCATCAACTAACTTACGTGATGCTTTTACCTTTTCCACTGCCTTTGAATCTAATGCTACTTTTTCAAAGTTCCGCACGACATCGTTAACCTGTTTTAATGAAAGATTCTCTCCGTTAATGTAAATCATACTTTTTCACCCCTTCACTACGTTAAATAAGCATAATAAAAGGAGCATCTAAATTAGATGCTCCAAAAATAAACATTTTTTATTAAATAGATGTAATAATTGTTTTCTCATGTAACTCACCTCACTGGTGATTATATTATCTTTATTATATTCTAGTCACAAGACAAAAATCCTCTTTTTGTAATGAAAAATTACTGAACCAGCAAAACAATAAGATTTTATCGGTTAGTTAATCATTATATCACATCAATTAACCGTTGTTCTAATTTACCCAATTCATTACATTTTGACTTAATTCTTGACCAATTACTCATTGCTTCATTAGTCAAGAACTTACGCCCCTGTGCAACCCTATCCAAAACACCATTTTCTTTTGCATAAACTTCATAATATGCTTCTTTAGGATGTGGATGACTCCTAATATCACTCCAATTCCAATCATTTGGTAAATCCAAACCAGCAAGTAACCAAACCTCAATTTCTTCAATGGCATGTTCAGCAAAGAAATTCTTATCTGAACGTAAATACTCTCTGGCCTCTTCTTCCAATTGATCTAATCGCTCACGTCTGTTTAGATTTCCATCACAATCAACAAGCAAAAAAAAATAAATCAACTTTATTTTGATAAAGCATAATAATCTTTTTCAGATTATTAGAATTTGTACATTGAGAGATACCCTGTAGATGAGGTACTCGACAAACTTGAATGTTGGCCCTTGGTTTACCTAAGTCTGTCAACATCTTTGTAACAATAGGTTTTACAACATGTTGATCTCTCGTATAATCTTCAAAGATTAATAATACATTATAACTCATCCTCACCCTCCTCCAATAAAGACATTATAGTCTCAAACCATCCTTCTGCATGTAATCCACTTAACCTTTCAATTGATTTTACATCTCCAAAGTTTTCAATCTGTGTAAGTGGAATAATTTTAGAACCCAATTTTGCATCGTTACGATGAATTAAAGAGGCATATTCTAAGCTTTCTTCAGAAAGATAATCTAATATAAGCGGAGAATGAGTTGAAACGATAATTTGAATTCCAGTTGCTTTTGCTCTTTGTTCTAACAATTGAACTAAAAGGTGTAAGCATGTTGGATGAATTCCGTTTTCAATCTCTTCAAAGAAATAAATTTTTCCTGGTTTAGGACTAAAAAGAGCAGCTAACATCCCTAAAAAGCGTAACGTTCCATCAGATGCACTATAGGCAGATATTTTATTTCCACCCTTTTCTACTAGGTGTACCAAAATACGTCCCTGATAATCCTCAATAAACTCTAAATCAACAACATCTTGAGGTGTTAATTCACTCAACCATTCTAGTAAAAGTTCTTTTCCTGATTGTTCTTTACATATTGAATAAAGTACAGATGATAAATTTTCACCTCTGTCAGTTAATTTAGTCTGGCCTGGTAAAGATGGCCTTTTCATTTCATATGGAGACAGATCAAAAAAACGGAATGAAGATACTATTAACTTGAAATATACGTAATCTGATCTCTCTTCATATACTTGGTCAAGTTTTTTTGAAGATAACTTTTGAACTTCTAATTTTTTATACTCCTGAAATACTGACTTTGCAATACTTTTAATCCAATACTCACTTTGATCTGAAGGTAATTTAGACCTTTCAACATTATATATATATTCATTTCTAAATGAATAATCTTTGTTACAGTCTATTTTATATCTATAAACTTTGTTTTTCATATCTATTTCAATGAAATTATTTAAGACAGTATTGTTCTCTAATAATGGAACTTGAATCAGATCTAAAAGAACATTCTCTGCTAATGTTCCATTAAAAGTTAACTCTTTAAAACCACCACGTATCCCTGGCCATTCAAGGTATCCTGCTTCTCCCCATTTTTCTCCAACAATTTCTGGAAGAGAGTACCCACGGCCTACACCATGCAAAAATCTTAAAGCATCTCTTAAATTGCTCTTTCCACTCGCATTTGTACCTATAAGTACAGTCAATGGCCCAAGTTTCAACTCTGCATCAAGAAAACTTTTGAAATTTTTAATCTTTAATCGGGTTATCATTTTCTCACCCACTTCAGTTTAATCAAAAACCAATTTTTATGTAAATCTATACCTTACTTCTATTATAACACAATTCGAACTAATTACAACACTCCCATTATTACGTAAAATATATTATGCTCGAGTTGGAATAATTGCACCTTTAGCTGCCGAACTAACTGAACGAGAGTAAACAAAAAGATAACCTTTTACTTCTCTATTAATCTGAGGTTTTAATCCTTTACATCTTGCCTCAAAGTCTTCGTTTTCCACTTCAATGATACCATTCTCTACATCTACCTTTATGATATCACCCTCTCTTACAGCGGCAATTGGCCCACCCTCCGCTGCTTCAGGTGAAATATGACCTACAAAACAGCCATTATTTGAACCAGAAAAACGACCATCAGTAATCACACAAACCTCACTACCTAATCCCATTCCAACTAAAAGTTTCATTGCTTTATACATTTCTGGCATACCTGGCCCACCTTTAGGGCCTTCATTTCTGATTACTACTACATCTCCTGATTTTACAAGCCCATTGTTGATACCCTCTAAAGCATCGTGTTCGCTTTCAAATACAATGGCTGGCCCTTTAAACCTCAAAGCATCTCTTGGTATTACTGAAGGTTTTGTTACTGCACCATCAGGCGATAAATTACCTTTCAAAACAGCTATACCACCATGTATATTTACAGGGTTATTCAAACTCCTGATAACTTTAGAATTTCGGACAAAGGTTTTCTTTATATTTTCTTCAATAGTTTTTCCTGTAACAGTCACAGTATTTAAATCAAGCAGATCACTTAATTCTTTCATCACAGCAGGTACTCCTCCAGCCTCATAAAAATCCAACAAAGCGTATGGGCCGCCTGGTATTAATGGGGCAATATGTGGCACTTCTTTACTTATTACTCCAAAGTCATCTAAATTAAAATCGATTTCAGCTTCATATGCTATGCCAAGAATATGTAAAACAGCATTTGTAGAGCCTCCGATTGCTGAATTAACTTTCACTGCATTTATCAAAGACTCTTTTGTAATAATTTTTCTAGCAGTCAATCCTTGAAATACCATGTTAACAATAGATTTTCCACTCTCAAAAGCAACCGCCATCCGACTGCTATACACTGCAGGTATTGCAGCACTGCCTGGTAAAGTCATCCCCATTGTTTCAGCAAGACACGCCATAGTATTAGCAGTACCCAACATAGCACATGAGCCAATAGTAGGACAGGCATTATCTTCAAGCCAGAAATAATCTTCTTCCTCCATCAAACCTGACTTAAGAGAACCCAGTGATTGTTGAATAATAGAGTGGTCTATATGCTCACCCCCATAGGGATTACTTTGATTAAGTCTACCAGGCAAAGTTGGGCCACCATTAACAAGTATTGCAGGTAGATCAAGACGAACTGCTGCCATCAACATCCCTGGTATAATTTTGTCACATGATCCAAGTAAAACCATTCCATCCAATTGATGAGCTTGAATCATCATCTCTATATCACTAGCTATCAATTCTCTAGTTGGAAGTATGTGACGCATACCATCATGCCCCATAGCCATTCCATCACAAGCACCAATTGTTCCAAATTCAATTGGTGTTCCACCTTGAGCTCTAATTCCCTCTCGTACATGTTGAGCAAGATCACGTAAGTTGTAATGCCCAGGACAAATAGTATTAAAAGAATTTACTACAGCAATGATAGGTTTCGTAAGATCTTCATCAGTATACCCATTAGATTTATATAATGCCCTTACATTTGACCACTCAGGTTGTTTTAAAATATCTCTGCTTCTCCATATCATATTATAACCCCTTTTCTATTATGCATGATAATATATTCTTCATTCCTTATAATAATCCTTCATACAAAATAACAAAAAGGTCAAAGAATTTTAATCTTTGACCTTAAGATAATAAAATTTTATAATATTTTAAGTTTCGAACTGTTTCATCATTTCTTCTAAACGCTCAGCCACCTCATTTAAGCTTTCAGCCATAGCTGATATCTGCTCAATAGTCGCTGTTTGTTCTTCGGTAGATGCAGCAACTTCCTGAGAACTTGCTGAATTTTCCATAGAAATTCTACTCGCCTCACCGATTTTATCTTTTAACTCTTCCACCAAACTAGATATCTTTTCTATCGATGCAGCAGTCTGCTCACTTCCCGCTGATGTTTTTTTCGAAGCCTCAAAAATATCAGCAAACAGTTGCCGGGTTTGATTTACTATGTTGATTCCTATATCTACTTTATCTTTACCTTCCAACATCACTTGATATGATTGATTAGCTTCCTTTTGGGTATTTTTAATCAATTCTTTGATTCTCGTAGCAGAATTAGTAGTCTCTTCAGCTAAAGATTTAATCTCATCTGAAACTACAGAGAAGCCTAATCCGGCATCTCCTGCCCTTGCCGCCTCAATAGCAGCATTTAAAGCTAGAAGCTGAGTTTGTCTAGCTATATTATCAATGAAGTTCACTATTTCTTCAATCTGATCTACCTGCTGAACTAATCCATGTGAAACCTCAGCGTTGACTCCAATCGTTTCTTTGATTACATCCATTTGCTCAATTAACAAATTAATTGACTTTTCGCCCACATCAGCTTTGCTTAAATTTACTTCTGCAAGACTTAGAGAATCCTTTCCAACTTTATCAGCATCACTTAACTGCTCAAATATCCCCTGAACATTAGAATTTACTTCATTAAAATAATCAGATTGAACCTGCTGACGTACTGCCATCTCTTCAATAGATGCTGCTACTTCCTCAAAAGTAGCACTAGAATTTTGTGAAGCAGAACTTAACTCCTCACTGGATTTTGCTAAGCTAGTTGATGTTTGATCAATCTGTGAAACTAAAACTCTAATATTTTTAACCATCTTATCAAATGCTCCAGATAACAATTTTATCTCATCTTTAGTATTTTTATCTTCTTCAACTGACTCTCCTTCTATAACTACAGATAAGTCACCTTCAGAAACCTTGATAGCTCTTTCTGATACAATTTTTATAGGTTTAACAATAATTTTATTTAAAATGAAAACTATTAATAAGGAAATTAATAAAGCTATCGCAACGATAATAATGATATTTTTTCTAACTGTTTGTTGTTTTTCTTCTTCATCCTTCTCTAATTCTTGGATTTTTATTTCTTGAACTTCCTGAAACTGTTGAAGAACTTCTCTTAAACTTGCAACTGCAGATATCATATCTGTTTGGTAAACTCTTTTTGCTTCCTCTATATTACCTGATTCATATAGTTCAATGATTTTAAAGCCTGTTTCATGTAATTTTATATGTGGTTCTTCTAATTCAGTGTATATATTATGGTTATGTTCTTCAGACTCATATGAATAATACCATTTCCCTAGACTACAGTCATCGTAATTAGTAAGAACTTCAGGTAATTGATCCTCAACAAACATTCTACTAATATGCTCCATCCAAGCAAAATGATCTCCTTCTTTCTCTTCTAAGAACATTCCTAAATAAAGATGTTTTACTATCTCATCGTGCAATTGAGATTCTTGATTAAAATAGTACACTGAAATAAGCTGGGTCACCATTATTAGACTGACCATTACCAAAAAACCTAATAAAAACTTATGAAATAACCTCATTTTCATTCCCCCTAATTAAGTCACCATATATTATAAAAAATTATACCCCCTATAGGTAAATATATACTACCATATTTCCTTTCAACTGTCAATATTAATCTATTATATGATTAGCTTTAACTCTAAACTTTGAAAATATAAAAAGCCGCTGACATATTATCAGCGGCTTAATTCACCAAATTTGTTTATTCGTTTTTCTCTCCCTCAGGTTCTGTTTCTTGATTCGCCTGATGGTTATCTTCTTCACTGGTAGGGGTGTACTCTTCACCACTATCCAAAGGTTCACCTTTTACGATCTTTTTAATCTGTCCCGCATCAAGAACCTCATATTTATAAAGAGCTTTTACCATTCTCTCTACCATATCAGCATTTTCTTTCAACAGAGTTTTAGCCCGATTATAACTATCATCAAGGAGAGCTTTGATCTCCTCATCAATGATGGCTGCGATCTTCTCACTATAATTCCGATCACGAGATATATCTCGACCTAAAAATACCTGTTCATCATGTCGATGTCCTAAAGCAATATGACCTAATTTATCACTCATACCATACTCAGTAACCATAGCACGAGCAGTAGATGTTGCTTGTTGAAGATCATTTTGAGCACCTGTACTAATGTCACCCAAAAAGATCTCTTCAGCAGCACGACCACCTAAACTTGCGATAATTCGATGTGTCAAATCTTTCTTGGTTACTCTCATCCGCTCTTCTTTAGGAATAGGTATTGTATAACCGCCTGCACGTCCTCGAGGAATAATAGAGACTTTGTGTGCTTGGGTAATCCCACCTAAAAGTTCAAACAAAAGAGCATGACCTGTCTCGTGATAAGCAACTAATTTAAGATCTTCCTCAGTAAACTTATGACCCCGTCGTTCAATACCAGCTATTATCCGATCAATTGCATTGTCAAAGTTACTCATGGTAATTACTTTTTGATTCTTACGAACAGCTAGAATGGCAGCTTCATTTGCTAAGTTCTGTAAGTCTGCACCTGTAAAACCAGGTGTTCGACGAGCTAACGCATCTAAATCTACATCATCAGCTATATGTTTATTATTGACATGAATTTGTAAAATTCCTAATCTTCCTTTATAATCAGGAAGATCTACTACAACCTGGCGATCAAATCGACCTGGTCTTAATAACGCACGATCCAATACATCTGAGCGGTTAGTTGCAGCCATAACAATAACGCCTTCAGTTCCCTCAAAGCCGTCCATTTCAACCAATAGTTGGTTCAAAGTCTGCTCTCTTTCATCATGGCCTCCACCTAAGCCTGCACCTCTCTGACGCCCTACTGCATCTAATTCATCTATAAAGATAATACATGGCGCATTACGTTTAGCTTGCTCAAAAAGATCCCGCACTCTTGAAGCACCTACACCAACAAACATCTCCACAAAGTCAGAACCACTAATAACAAAGAAAGGTACACCCGCTTCTCCTGCAACTGCACGAGCTAAAAGGGTTTTACCTGTTCCTGGAGGTCCAACTAAAAGTACACCTTTAGGAATCTTTGCACCCATCTCCGTAAATTTACGTGGATCTTTCAAAAACTCAACAATCTCTATCAACTCTTCTTTTACTTCTTCATAGTTAGCTACATCAGCAAAAGTAACCTTCTTTTTCTCATCATCAAGCATCCGAGCTTTACTTTTACCAAAGTTCATAACCCTATTGCCGCCGCCTTGCATTCGTTGCATAAAGAAAATCCAAACAGCAATCAAAATAACCATTGGTAAAATATAGCTCAAAACAGCTGTCCACCATGGTGCTGTTGGTTCTGGTTTCGTATTAATTACCACATTCTTTGATTTCATGAAATCCAATAAATCAGATATTTTCTCAGCAGGAACATTCAGAATATATTCGTCACCCTTATATTCTCCTTGAATAATATCTGAACCCACAACATTTACTTCACGAATTTGACCTTTATCAACCAAATCATAAAAACTGGTATAGGTCATATCCGGACCTTTTCCTGTTTTGGGGATCACGAAATTAGCTAACAAAATCGCAATTGCAATAATTATAACATAAACACCTATATTTTTTGTAAAACTTTTCAATTTTAAACCTCCCCTCACCGAGATAAAATTACTTAGGTATTATACCATAATGATGGTAAATAAGCAAACCTAATACTTAAGAATATATTTTAAACTTATGCATAAACCTCAGGCTTTAACACTCCGATAAATGGTAAGTTACGATATTTTTCAGCATAATCTAAACCATAGCCAATAACAAACTGATCAGGAATCTCAAAACCATTAAAATCCGAAGTAACATGTTTTTCGGTTCTCCTTGCAGGTTTATCTAATAAAGTGCAGATTTTAATACTAACTGGTTCTCTAGTCTCCAAAATCTCCACAACTTTTTTCAATGTCAAACCTGTATCAATAATGTCTTCAACAATTAAAACATGCTTATCTTTAATATCCTCCTGTAAGTCTTTAATAATCCGGACAGAACCAGAAGATTCAGTTCCAACACCATAACTGGAAACATCCATGAAATCAAAAACAACTGGGCGTTTAATCTGGCGAGCCAGATCTGCCAAAAATATAACTGCCCCTCGTAAAACACAAACCATAATTAATTCTTCAGTTTTATCCTGATAAAAATTATTAATCTCCTTTCCAAGTTCTTGAATCCTAACTTGAATCTCTTCCTCAGTAACTAATATCTTTTCAACATCAGCTTTCATCTTTCATAATCCTCCTTTACAGTTGTTATTAAACAAGTTCTTTTCGTTTTGGCTGTTACTTTAAACCGTTCGTCCAATCGATAACCTACAATCCAGATAATTTCTCCTTCTGGTGTCGTCAAAATTGGAATCAAATCCCTAAGGAAACGATCCACTTTTTCATCAATCATAAATTTTTTTACTTTCTTCTTTCCCTTAAGACCTAAGGGACAAAACCAATCTCCTGGCCTACGCGAGCGAATCTTCAAATAAAGCCCTACCAGATCTGCATCTATTGCAATCTGATCTCCTTTAGTCAGTACTCTTCCAGTTACCACTTCACTTTTTATCCTTAAATTCAGTTCCTCTACATAGGTCTCACCTGTAATCTGTAAAATATAGTCACTCAAAGATTTTTTTAATATTTTATATTTTTTTCCAAACACCAATTCTTGATATCCTCGATAAATTAGATACTCATCTGGTAAATCTATCATTTTCCCAGGATCACTATGGAAGATCAAATCTTGCATCTGAAAATAATGTTGGTAATAGAGATTTTTTTTGTCACCCTTTAATTTTTCAATTCCTATTCGCAAAATCCTTCTCACCATAGCAGGTTTTTTCTTAGACAAAGCCTGAATATTGAAATATAGGACTTCCTTCTCAGATTTTAATAGTACTTCTTCAAAAATCTTGTTCGCATATTCTTCAAGTAATTGATTTTCTTCGTCCAACATATGTGACATTTGAACTAATTGATGACGAATTTTTGGATTATAATCAGCTTCTAATTCAGGAATCAATTTCAAGCGAACCCGATTCCTAAAATAAACTGGCTTTGTATTAGAAGGATCATAGCAAGGTATAAAACCTTCTCTTTGACAGAAATATTCAATTTCATCACGAGTTAGACTAATTAATGGTCGAATAAGTTTTTCTCTACTCTGAGGAGTAAAACCGATTAAGCCTTCTAAACCCGATCCCCGTAAAAAACGCATCAATACTGTTTCAGCTAAATCATCTCCATGATGCCCAAGAGCAATTTTATCTGCACCAATTTCTGTTGCTAAATTATTAAATAATCTATAACGAATTTCTCTTGCCTGATCTTGAACCGAGCCACCTTCTTTTGCTAACAAATCAGGTATATCATACTCAAAAATTGTTACAGAAATATCACGAGATTCTGCAAAAGATCGAACGAATTCAGCCTCTTTTTTAGCTTCTTCACGAAGTTTGTGATTTAAGTGTACCACATGGAGTTGAAAGTTAAACACGTCTTTTAAACGACTTAAAATCTCTAACATTGCTAAAGAATCAGGACCACCTGATACTGCCACTAAAACCAAATCTCCATCCATAATGAGTCCATATTTTTTAATAGTAAAACGTACTTTATCCAAGATGGTCATTTTTTCATCCCCAATCTATATGTTAAACCGAACCATTCTGGATTATGCGGAAACTTTCCGTGTAAATAAAATTTCCGTGTAAATAAATTTGCAGGAAAAAATACCGAAAATTGGTGTCGTCAGCTAAACGCATAAACTTATTTATTCGACATTTACCTTTTATTGTCCTGCTTCAAAAAAATAAAAGAAAATCTTCTATGTAAAATAGAAGATTCTGAAAGCTTGAAAAAGATTATTTCACTCTACTAATTATTTTTTTCCTCTTCTAATTTTAAAACCACTACTGTCATGTCATCTTTTGGTATTCCATTTCCTACGGCTTGAGAATAAATATATTTTGCCATATCTTCAGGTCTTTCAAAAGAACATTGCCGTAAAACACGAACCATCCATTCCTCTTTGTTGGCCGTGTTTACTGCATCCAAAATTCCATCGGTCATCAATATCACAAAATCTTCAGTCTGGAGTCTTCTCTTAAAACTCGAAGGTTCTACGTTCTGCAATATCCCTACTGGTAACGAGCTACCCTGTACTAGATTTACTTCATAACCTCGTTTTATAAAACTAGCCGCTGCTCCAATCTTTATCAATTCAATCTCTCCATTAAAAAGATCAATTAAGGACAAATCCATAGTAGCAAAACTTTCATCTGTAGAACGACTTAGCAAAGCAGCATTCACTGTCCTTACCGCTAGATCATGATTAAACCCTGCCCGAATAATTTTTTGAACCAGATGCACCGCTGAACGACTCTCTTTAGATGCTTCCTCACCTATACCCATCCCATCACTTAAAACCAACATAAACTTTCCTGATTTCAAATATTGATAAACTATAGTGTCTCCAGAAATCTCCTGACCAGCTTGAGGTTCATTACAATATCCTACCTCTATTTTATACTTTCTAGCTGGACAAAACTTTAAATAGCATAAACTTTGGCTTGTCTCTAACCCACAAACCCGTTCATAATTAGTCATTGGTTGTTGAATCATCTGATTTATTGTTTGGAAAATTCGTCTACATTCGCAAGTTCCAGAGCAGTGTTCTTTAGTAATAGAAATATTTAATTGTTCTTCTCCTATTTTACCTGTAAAATGGCATTGTGCAATTCTCAAACCATTTTCCTCTAATCTCGATTTAAGTAGTCTTTCCATATCCTCTTTTTTTGCAGAAACTAAATTCAATTCATTAGAAAACCCTTCAATAATTTGACCAATTTCCTCTAATTGATCAGCTACTATTGTCTGATTACT
The DNA here is from genome assembly GCA_030627905.1 of Halanaerobiales bacterium. GTDB lineage: Bacteria > Bacillota > Halanaerobiia > DY22613 > DY22613 > JAGMES01. The sequence goes on along the minus strand of DAOVRZ010000023.1, from coordinate 24,360 downwards.
TTTTAACTTTTTATTCCAATAACGATGTAGTTCGTAGAGTTCTAAAGAGCCATCGATAGAATTTTTCAATCTATTTAAGTTTCGACAATGGCCTTTCAAAAACCGAATAAAATCCTCTCCCTTAGCTTTACCCTGACTCTCCAAAACTGATAATAATTTAAATATTTGCGAATATGTCTGATAAAAATGTTGATCCCAACAATAACTTTCATAACTACATCCCTTACAAACCCTGTTGGAAATAATATAAAGGAAATAACTCAAATCATCTTCTTCAACCTCTTCTGATGCAGAGACTTCCTTAAAAGTAACACTTAGTTCTCTAAAAACTTGAGAAAATTCCTCTAGACGTTCTAAAAACTGCTGCTGAATCTCCTGCTGATAATCCTCTTCGCAGATTAAAAATTCACCTGTAGAGGGTAAATATTTTCTTAAATTAGTTATAACCGAAATTGGTATCATTAAAAAAATGACCCCAGATACAATTGATTCAAGAAAAATATACTCCACAGGAGTTTTTACAATACCTAGCCCAGAGAAAATTAAGTTGGCTAAAATCATCCCTAATATCACTGCCAAGCGGCCATATTCTCTAAAAAAGCCTCCTATCATACCAATAACGCCGTATAAACCAATCATTACAGGGTCATAAAACCCTGTCAATGCCAGAGCCAACCCCAAAAACATCCCCAAAACTGTAGAATGATTCATTCCTCCTGCTGTAGCGATACTCATTAATATTATTTGAATTACTACATAATCTAAACGTACTCCAAAAATTAAGATCCTAGGAAGACCAATTATCATTCCTGAGATCAAAAAAAGCATCGCTAAAACATTTGTTCTAGTTAACTTAAACCTCTCACCAGATACTAACTCTGTTAACCCTTCAGCAAATAACCATGATACACAAAGAATCAGCAACGGCTCCAATATTCCCATCAATAACTGATAGATATCACCCTTTGTTAAAAGATATTTCAAAAGATAAAACCCTAACACCATACTAGCTATAATAATTCCCTTCTGGGCATCATACTTAACTTTCCCTCTCCATAGACGAATAATATAAATACCTAAAATGCCAGCTAATGTAACTCCCAAACCAATCCAACCTCTAGCAATTAGAGAACCAATTCCAACCCCTATCCCGATCAATATAAAACGGTGATAGTCAGCATCTACAAAAATCGCAAGAAACCCTACTCCAAATGGGGATAAACCTTCTACAAGGACAGCTTGTCCCATTATAAAGCCCAAAAAAGCCATCAAAAAATCATAAGCTTTTAATTTTATCTTTCCCCTCCCCTGAATCCTCTTCTCTTTCCGGGATGCATGTTTATTCCGGTAAAACGATACAGGTATCACTACACTCATTACTATTCCCTCCTCGACTCTATCTGTTCCTATCATTATATATGATTCCCAAAAGAAATATTGTCGAATAAACCAGATAGCAGTTCTAAAAAAAATCCAATAATATCCCATTTTATGAGTAATAACACTAAATATTTGCTGATTTTTTTTTATTTATGCAGGTTTTCTTAAACTTTTCACGAAATGTATATCATGATTAACCCACAAAAAGTAATCGCAAAATATATATAACGAGGGAGGTAAAACTTTTGGAAAAAATACAATTAACCGATAATTTCTTTTTATATCAATTTGATGATACTAATGAGATCAATATTGTGGTACTGACTCATAATAATAAAGCCCTTCTCTTTGATACAGGTTATCCAGAAATAGCAAAAGAAGTTTTAAATCATTTAAAAAAAGAAGATCTTCAACCTGAAATTATCATCAATACCCACTATCACCCTGATCATATTAATGGAAATTTTGTTTTTAAAGAATGTAAATTCATGGGCAGTGAATATTATAAGCAAAATTTCGAACTTTTCGAAGCACTAAATCCTACAACTGAATTTGTTAAACCTACAACTCTGATTAAAGATGGTGATATCTTTCACTTTGGATCTTTTGAATTAAAATTTTTTTACACTCCTGGACACTGTCGTGACTGTCTAATAACAGTTATTAATGACGAAATTACTCATGTTGCAGATTTATTAATGTTAACAAATAGCGGTAAACATACTCTACCTTATATCAGTTATGACGGAAATATTGATGAGCATATTAAAAGTCTAGAGTTATTAAAATCTTTAAAATTTAAAACTCTTCTTCCATCCCACGGAAAGCTTCTTAAAGCATCTGAAACTATTTCTCATGCAATCCATTTACGTACTTATTACTTAGAACAATTAAAAGATCTTGGCAAACTTGCAAAAGTAGAAAATTGCCTTTGTGATCATTCTGATATCTATGATCGTTTAGAATTTCATAAGACAAATATTGAAAATGTTTTCGGTAGAATATAAAAAAAGGGTGGCAAATAAGTTGCATTTGGGAATTTCCCAGCAACATTTTTGCCACCCTTCCTTCTTATATATCTCAGTCCAACTATGCTAATCATCAATCCTGTGCACAATCCCTACAAGGCACATTCATCTTATCTCCCAATAGTTCAGCTGTTAATCTTCCTACTGGATTAACCTCATTAACAAGGTAATCAGCAAAATGGGCATGTAGACACTTAATCCCCTGTTCCATAATTCCAGCTACTCCTGAATTCAGAAGAACGTCATATTGAGTAGGATAACGCTCCTGAATTAACTTAAAAGTAGGTTCTTGCACCAATTCCATCCGTTTATCAGCATATATTCTGTAAGCTAAGTTCAAATCTTCTTTCAACTTAGGGTCATTATTAATCTGTTCTTGAATCTGGGTAATAACTCCTGAACTTTCAATCCGCGAAATCTCTTTGACCAAACGCGGACAAGTAAACCAATACAAAGTGGGAAAGATTTCAGGAAATTCTCCATGAAATATAAAAGGATGGGTTACCACCACCTGTGGAAATCCTTCTGCACACCGCACAGCAACTCCAGCTAAATTTCGCGGTGATCTCCCTAACTGATGTGTAATTGCCGATTTATCTCCATCTTTTAATGTTTCATATTTCGCCAAAATTTTCACCACCTTTCACCTTTATCTTTTGAGTTAAGACCCCCACTTCTATAAGTGGTGGGAATTGTTTTTAATCTTCAGTGAGGGTAGAATCCCCTATTGAAGCCCCGATGTTCAGCTTTAGCTGGACGAGTTCACTCTTTCCCAGTCATCATAATGAAACACCCTCAAATAAATTTGAGGGTGAACAATTTCGTATGATTAAAGTCGATATAATAACTTGTTATTATATCTTAAGTCTAACAACTTTCGGAAGGAAATTTACCTTCCGAAAATGTTGTTAAAAACCACTTCTTTTGTTACGTTTGTCAAAAGTCGACTTTACATCCGCTTGACGCTCTTCACTATCTTTTAAGAACTTGGATAACTTATCCTCAAAAGATTGCTTCGGACGAGCGCGACGATGCTGCTGCTGCTGCTGCTGCTGCTGTCTAGGTCTTTTCTTTTCTAGTTGCTTTATTGATAAACCTATTTTTCCTTTATCAATAGAAATAACTTTTACTTTCACTTGTTGCTCCAATTTCAAAAAGTCATTGACATCTTTTACATAGGTATCTGCAACTTCTGAAATATGGATTAAGCCTGTTTCTCCCCCACCCAACTCAATAAATGCGCCAAAATTAGTAATACCAGTTACCTTACCTTCTACGATACTGCCAACCTGAACGGCCATCCTTTATAAAAATCCTCCTTATAAAAATATTCTAATATTAAAATTATACCTTACTATCTCCCAAATGTCAAACCCGGTTTTTATTTTAAGAAAATTACATCACTTGATTTTTCAGACTTTCACAATTTCATAGTCAGTGAGATTCTACCTCTTTTCATATCTACACTCAATACTTTCACCTTAACAATATCTCCAACTCGAACCACATCTAATGGATCTTTTACATAATTATGACTTAACTCTGAAATATGAACCAGTCCATCTTCCTTAACTCCAATATCTACAAAAGCTCCAAATGGCACTACATTACGTATAGTTCCCTGCAATTCCATCTCTGGTTCTAAATCTTCTAAAGTTAAAACATCTGTTCTAAAGAGAGGCTTTTGTAACTCCTCCCGCGGGTCACGCCCAGGACGCATCAAAACCTGAGCAATATCTTGCATAGTCGGTAATCCTGCCTCTAATTTTTCTGCAAGATCAGCAATAGACAGTTCTTTAATTGCTTCACGAATCAGAGCCAGTTTCTCTCTTTCTAATAAATCTACAGGTTTAAATCCAACTTCTAATAACATCTTTTCTGCTAAATCATAAGATTCTGGATGAATAGGAGTATTGGAAAAAGGATCTTTCTTAGAATCTGGAATTCTAAGGAAACCTGCGGCCTGCACAAAAGTTTTTTGCCCAAAACGTGCTACCTTTAAAAGCTCTTTTCTAGAAGAAAATTTACCATTCTCCTCACGATATTTTACTATATTTTTTGCTACACTAGCGCTAATTCCAGAAACATATTTAAGCAATTGAGGAGATGCAGTACCCAAGTCTACCCCTACATAGTTTACTGCAGATTCCACCACAGCACTAAGAGATTCACCTAAACTTGTTTGATTTACATCATGTTGATACATCCCTACTCCAATAGACTTAGGATCAATCTTAACCAACTCTGCTAAAGGATCCTGCAATCGACGAGCAATCGACACTGACCCTCGTATTGAAACATCTAAATCTGGAAACTCTTCTCTCGCTACTTTTGATGCAGAATATACAGAAGCACCAGCCTCACTAACAACAAGATATTGTACTTTTTCAGAAATCTCATTAATCAAATCAGCAGTCATTTGTTCAGTCTCACGACTAGCTGTACCATTTCCTATCGTAATAATATTGACATTATGTCTGGCAATCATCTGCTTTAATATATCTTTCGATTTCTCTAATTGTTTCTGCGGTGGATGAGGATAAATAGTTTTTATCTCTAATAATTTCCCTGTTTCATCTACAATTATTACTTTTGAACCTGTTCTAAAACCCGGGTCAATTCCCATAACAATCTGACCCCTAACTGGAGACTGTAACAGTAAATTTCTAAGATTTGTTTTGAAAATTTCAAAGGCATGTTCCTCAGCTTTTTCAGTTAAATGATTGCGAACTTCTCTCTCAATAGATGGAGCAATCAAGCGATTATAACTATCAGAGATCGCCTTCTTAAGCAAAGAAAGGAAAATACTTTGCGAATTGGTGATTACCTTTTTTTCAAGTTCTGCAACAATTCGCTCAACTGGAGCAATAACCTTAACTTTTAAAACTTCCTCTTTTTCTCCGCGATTAACAGCCAAAGTACGATGAGGTGGAATCTTTTTCACAGCCTCTTTATAGTCATAATACATTTCAAATTTAGTAATCTCATCAGTCTTACTTTCAGTCTGTAAAATCCCCTCATCAAAGGTATATTTACGAATAAATTTTCTAAAATCAGCACTATCTGAGATCATTTCAGCAATAATATCCATTGCCCCCTGTAATACATCATCAACATTTTCAAGCTCCTTTTCTGGATCAACATATTCTAAAGCTAAAGTTTCTACATCCCCAGAAGTAAGCTCTTGAGCCCAGATGATCAAAGCCAATGGTTCTAAACCTCGTTCTTTTGCTTTGATTGCTCTGGTCATCCGCTTTTTTTTGTACGGAAGATATAAGTCTTCAACTTCCTGCAAAACTTCTGCAGACCTTATCGCTTCCTCCAATTCTGGAGTTAATTTCTCTTGCTCTGCAATTAATCGAATTACTTCTTCTTTACGAGATTCCAGATTTCGTAAATAATTAAGACGGTCTGAAAGATTTCGAATCTGCTCTTCATCTAAAGAACCTGTCATCTCTTTTCGATAACGAGCAATAAATGGAATTGTATTTCCTTCATCTAAAAGATTTACAGTTCTTTCAATCTGGGATAATTTTAAATTTAACTCTTCTGTCAGTCTTTGATAAATCTGAGTAACCATTAAGTTTCCTCCTAACAGATTTTTTCTACTATTTTCATCTGAATCATCATATTTTACCCAAAAAAAATAAAAATCTAATTACTTAATTTTAAAATGATCAATATTTCGCCCTCTTTTACATATCCCAATTTTTCCCGTGCAATCTGTTCAATATATTCTGGTGAATTTATTTGACTTAACTGTGTTAAGAGTCTACTTTTTTCATAACTAACATATTGAATTTGTTTTTCTAACTCATTTACCTCTTGGCGCATCAAATCCAGAGTCTTATAATTCTGGTAAAATTGAAATGATAAAAATGTCACAAACAAAATTACCAAAAATCTAACAATCTTTTTCTTTTTATTAGTTGAACTTGGAATCCGGTTAACCATTTAACCACAACCCTTTCTTTAATAGATCCCAAAATTATCGCTAAGTCTTTCTTTCTTCTACAGCCAACCCCTTTTCTCCTCCTTTAAAAATCCTTAAAAATCCATAATTTTAATGAAAATGACTACATACTGCCTTAATTAACTTGTAATATGTAATAATTCCAATTCCTAGTCCTATAAATACATATAAACGAATTTTGCCCCAATTGCTATAAAAAAGTAAAATAATAACTATAATAGAGGCCAAAATTGAAAAAATCATGTCTCCTAAATGTTTAAGCCAACTACGCTGATATCTAGCTAACCAAAGTCCTCTATAGATATCATACAAACCACTAACTACAATACCTCCAACAACCATAACTAAAAAAGTTTGAATTTCATAAATCATCTTCCTTTTCCTCCCTTCTCAAAAAGAAGATTACTTAATATTGTATGCAAAAACGATAAAAAAGGTGCAAATGAAAGATAAAGTCGATGTAATAACTACGTTATTACATCTTAAGTTTAACAACTTTCGGAAGGAAATTTTGATTCCCACCGAAAGGTGATTCCAACAAGTTAGTTTACCCCACTTACAAAAGTTGAGAGCCCTATGCCTTCCGAAAATGTTGTTAAAAATTTAACCCCCTTCCATTGCCACCTTTAATAAATTACAGGTACAACGTGCAGGGGGAATTTTTTATTTGAAAATTCTATTGATTAAATTTTTACCTTTATTTTGTTTAAAAGCATAATCTATAGTAATGATTTCTCCTGTCACGACCAATCGACCATTCTCTAGACTCAATTGATGAATATTCAAGTTAGTTCCTTTAATTAAACAGGAACCCTGAACAGTCTCTATTTGAATTTGGTTTTCATTAAAAGAGATTACCTCTTTAATACCGCTCATATTAAGTCTTTTACGGTTTAACAAAGTTAATTCATGTGCTTCACCTGATTGCTCAGATATGGGCCCTTTGTCCCTTTCATTCATTTCATTACTCTCCTTTCTAGAGCATTTCTTATTTCATAGCTATGCTACAAAAAGGAGAAATATACTTATAGACATCGCTATCTTAGAAGGGCTAGCAAAGGGATCTCCTTGAATATAATTAAATGTTATATAATATTTTCCAAAATCATATTCCTTACCCTGTAAATCTTTATATCCTTTCCTTTGCTGCTTTATATGAGAAAAACAGCACCTCATTTAACGGTACTGTTTCATAACAAACTCACATATAATATAACCTAAATTTTCCTACTTTCACTAACATCACCTTTAAACCAATGATCATAGCTTTCTTCAGATCTCAATTCATCCCAATCAGTCCAATAGTTTGACCACCAGCCAACTGTTCCACATTCATCATACTCGGCAGCGATTTCTACATCGTGTACACTTTTTTTGCTTAAAAATCGATGCAAACTCAGCAATTCTAAATCATCGGGAATGACGTTCTTATTTTTTTCAGTCATTTCGGCCGTTCCTCCTCCAACGATTTTATTAATCTTAGTATCTATTATTCCCTAAATTTTTAAACACGAAGGAGGAGAACTTTTTTACCCAACTTTGTAAATTACATTGCAAGTTTTATTTATATTATCAATCTTATCAGTTACAATCTCAAATACTACAGCACCCTGATAATTCTCTTCCGCTAAAGTTTTGCAAATGTTCTCATAATTTATTCTACCACTCGTAGATCCCATTCCATGTAACCGTACATGGAAGAGTTTAGCTGACTCTTCACGAATAAACTTATCTACTAAATTATTATTCAAAGCATTCTTTTCAACTAATTTTTCATCTAAATCCAAACATACTCCTAGATAAGGTGAATCAATTTTTTTAATATAATTTTGTAGTATTTCTAAGTTTTCAAAATATTCGCTACTTTCCACTGCTACTTTTACATCTTTCTTTTCAGCATATTCTGCTACTTTCTTTAAAAACGTTGTCATCAAAAGATCTGTAACTCTCTCATTTAAATCCTTTCTCGGCTTCCCTGGATGAATAATCACTGGACTTAAACCCATCTCATGTGCAATATCAATAGAAGCTCTAATCTGTTCAAAAACAGCAACTCGAATTACTGGATTCAAAGTTAAAAAGTTCAGATTCGCATAAGGTGCGTGATATGACTTAAACCGAAATGGTTTTAAAAGTGGTTGAATCTGATCCCAAATTTCTTCTTCCCACGGCCACACCCCTCGTAAACCAAGATCAGCGAAAGATTCATCCCCAAAAATCTCTACTGCTGAATATCCATGCTCTGACGCCATTTTTAACCCCTCAGTAATCTCAACATCAGCCAGACACCCCAAAGCCAAACCTACATGCTCCACTACTCTCACTTAAAACCCCACCTTTCCCTTTTTTGGTCGTCTTAGTGATTGGTCTAAAATATCCCAAGTTATATCTTTAGATATGGTATACATTTCTAGGTCTATGTAAAAATTCCTGTTGACAATGTCAGATTTTAAAAAAAAAAAAGGAATAGCACATAGAGATTACCATTCCTTTAGCTTTAATTCCATTAAATAACATCATTTTATATTCGCGGAATTTTTGTATCTGTCTAGAAAATGATTTCTTCTGTTTCTGCATCAAAGATATGAATTTTAGATGTTTTTACCGCTATTTTAATAGTATCTCCAACTTTTGCTTTACTGTTAGCATCAACCCGTGCTATTACAGAATGTTCGTTAACTGTTAAGTAAAGAAAAATTTCAGAACCCATTGGTTCTACTACCTCTACAGGTGCAATCAAACTATTACGCTCTGTTGCTTCAAAATCAGTTACTGCAGCATCATAGATATCTTCTGGACGAATACCGAAAAGAACTTTTTTAGTAACGTAATCTTTTACTTTAGGATAATTATTAACTTTTTCAGCTGGCATTTGAATCTTGAAGGATTTACAATCTACTAAATAGTTTTCACCTTCTTTTACAATCTCTGCATCCAGGAAGTTCATTGCTGGAGAACCTATAAAACCAGCTACGAACACATTTACTGGTTTATTATATAAATTTAATGGAGTATCTACTTGCTGAATAATACCATCTTTAAGAACAACAATCCGATCACCCATTGTCATAGCTTCAGTCTGGTCATGAGTTACGTAAATAATGGTAGTTTTTAAACGATCATGTAATTTGGAAAGCTCAGCACGCATCTGAACTCTTAATTTAGCATCTAAGTTTGACAATGGTTCATCCATCAAGAATACTTTCGGTTCACGAACGATTGCACGACCCAAAGCAACACGCTGACGCTGACCACCAGATAACTGTTTTGGCTTACGATTTAATAACTCTTCAATGCCCAAAATCCGAGCAGCGTCTTTTACACGACGTTCAATCTCATCTTTAGGAAACTTACGCAATTTCAGACCAAAAGCCATATTATTATATACATCCATATGTGGGTAGAGAGCATAGTTTTGGAATACCATCGCGATATCTCTATCTTTCGGTGGAATATCATTAACCACAGTATCTCCAATTTCAATTGTACCATCAGTAATCTCTTCCAAACCGGCAACCATTCTCAAAGTAGTAGATTTACCACAACCAGAAGGACCTACTAAAACTAAAAACTCCTTATCAATGATCTCCAAATCAATCCCTTTTACTGCTTCTACATCACCATATCGTTTTGTTACATTTTTTAATGTTACTTCAGCCATTTCACTAAAACCTCCTAATAGTTTTTTAAATTTATGTTGATTTTCTTTGAACTAATTTAGGAAACACTACTTCAAAAGGTTCATCTATTTCAGCTTTTTGAATTACCTTAACCAATTGATCGATTGCTCTCTTACCTAGTTGATCCAAAGGAATTTTTACTGATGTCAAAGGTGGGTGAATAATCTGAGAAATCTTAGTATCACCATAACATACAACAGCAATCTCTTCAGGAATCAAATAGCCACCCATTTTAATGGCTTCCACTACCCCTACAGCTATTAAATCCCCTGCAGCAAAAATAGCAGTAGGTAATTCCTCTTTCTTTAAGAATTGAAGAAAACCTTTATATCCACCTGAGTGAGAGTTCTGGACTTCAACTAACATAAAATCTTTCGACGAAAACCCAGCATCTAGCAATGCTTCCTGATATCCTTCATAAAGTTGATAATTAACCAAATCATCTAAAGAACCTATTAGCAATCCAATACACTGATGACCCTTATCGATTAGATGATTAATTGCTATCTTTGCGCCATATTGATGGTCTACAAGGAGAGTTGGTAAAGTCAACTCCTCTAACAACCTGTTAACTAACACCAAAGGATACTTATTTAACCCAAGTTTAAGGATATCAACTTCTGCCAAAGAACCTTCTACCACAACAATCCCATCTACCCAATTTTGCTGAAATAAAGCTAAATAACTCATCTCCTTATCCCGAGAACGGCCTGTATTGGCAAGAATCAAATGATAACCTAACTCACTTGCTCTCTCTTCTATTCCCTTTACAATTAAGGTTTGATGAAGATCAGTTATATCAGGGAGAATCAGCCCTAAAGTGCAAGTTTGTTTTGAAGCAAGTCCTTTTGCTAAAGAATTAGGTTGAAAATTATACTTATCAACTAAATCCAATATTTTCTGCCGTGTCTTCTGTCCTACACCAGATTTACCATTGATAGCTCTAGAGACTGTAGATTCAGAAACGCCTAACATACTGGCAATATCTTTCATTGTCCACGGCATCCTGTTTCCTCCCTTTAAAACGCAAGCGCTTGAGTTAATGGGCTAAAAAAATTACGCAAGCCCTTGCGTTAAGTTTCTTTTAATATATTCTCCATACCACTGAAAAATCCTTTTTTCTACAAAAATTTTCTTTTAAAAAATTCAACTAAACATCGAACTAAAAAGTTATCCACAGGTAAAGCTAATTTATAGGAATACTTCACAACTTTTTAACAACTAATTAACAGTCTCGATGTTGGAAACATCAGTTTTCCTCATAGTTATCCACATTATCCACAGGTTTTTGTTCACTTATCCACAGAAAACCAGTGGATAGTGCTGTTCTGGATGGCTTATCTAATCTTATAAACACTAGAGATTTTACAATCAAAAAAGATGGCATAAAACTTTGTAGAATAATTTCGCAAAATTTTATGCCATCTTTTTATTTCTAACATATTCCACCTAATCAGGAATAATAACTGTTCCTTTGCCATTTTCTAATGCGTCAAGAGCATTTTCCAATGATGAAATAATTGCCATCTCCCCACCATTTTCAACAAATTTGATAGCGGAAGCAACTTTTGGCCCCATACTTCCAGCTTTAAAATGACCTTCATCAAAATATTTTTTCATTTCAGATAATTTTACAGTCTCTATATTTTTCTGTTCTGGAGTACCATAGTGAACAGCAGCATAAGATACATCAGTCAAGATCATCAATACATTTGCATTTACTCTTTCTGCTAAAAGCTCTCCAGCACAATCCTTATCTATAACAGCTTCAACCCCTGTATATGTACCATTACCATTATCAATAACAGGAATTCCTCCACCACCAGACGCAACAACAACAAAACCTGCATCAACCAATGTTTTGATCGCTTCAATCTCCATGATACCTTTTGGAACTGGAGAAGCAACTACTTTACGCCATCCACGTCCTGCATCTTCAATCCAGGTTTCGCCTTTTTCATCCATCATCTTTTTCGCGTGTTCCACATCAAAGAATGGCCCTACTGGTTTACGTGGATTTTTAAAAGCCTCATCATCTTTGTCTACTAAAACTTGTGTAACTAAAGATACAACTGTTTTGTTGATATCAACATGTCTCATATCATTACCTAACGATTGCTGAACCATATACCCAATCTGGCCCTGAGTTTGAGATCCACAAATGTCTAGAGTCATCGGTGGAACTTGTTTACTACCTGCCTCTTGCTGAATTAAAATAGATCCAACCTGTGGACCATTACCATGAGTTACAATAATTTTATGACCATTTTTGATCATTTTCACAATTTGACGAGTTGTATTTTGTACATTCACAAATTGTTCTTCTGGTGTGCCTTTTTGCCCAGGCTTTTTAATTGCATTGCCACCTAAAGCAATGGTTATGATTTTTTGCATTCCTCTCACCATTCCTTTCAATTCTCCAAAAATTCATATTATGCATGATATTATAATTATTCAATGTCAACAAAGAAATTCCTCCTTTTATTTTAATTAAACTTAAAAAAAAGGATACTATTGTACCCTTTTTTTAAAAAAATTACTTTATAAATCTTTTATTTGGTCTCTTTGACTCTATTTGAAGGAAATCGTTAGAGAATATTTTAAATACTATTTAAATTCATGGATGAATATTTATCTTAGTACTCGAAGCATCACAAATTCTAAATTCACCTCCAGAATATTCAATCCCGTACAACTTTCTACTATTGTTTTTATTTGTTCTTGAACCTCTTTTCCTATAGTTTGCAAAGAATAACCGTATATAGCTTCTATACTTGCTGAAATACGTAACCCTTCTTCGGTCTTAACAGTATCTAAACGAGTAGTGCGAGTAATAGCAGAATGAGATAAAATACCATGGTTTATCAATTGACTGATAACATTGTCATGAATTAAAAGTTTACCATAATAACTAAACTTTGGACGAACAATGGTTTTTTCAGCTGAAGTTGGTTTATCTTTAATCCTGAACATCAGTTCTAAAGATTCCATTAGATATCCTGAAAATTTAGGCTTAACCTCAATGGTGGGAACAGGTATAACATGTTTTCCTTCACCAAGTCTCTTCTGCTGAGCAATCTTGATCTCTTCTTCTGTAGCAATATCTTCAATATTTACAATCTGATCAATTTTTGATAGTTCCAATTCTTTAAGGATTCTTTCAACCATATTTATTGATGTGCCCAAAATCAAAATTTTTTGATCAGGTAAAGTATCTAAAACATTACGCACTTCTGCAGAATGATCTTTGTGAATAAAAATTGCTCGCCTAACAGCTGCTATTTTGCTAGCTTCACGTTTTGCAGAACTACCCGCAAGAATTTTATTTCCTTTGATCAAAAGTCCATCATCTACGATCAAAGGTATATTATATTTATGGGCTACTAAAAGTGCCCTATGACTCTTCCCAGTTCCACTAGGTCCAACTAATGCATATACTTTCATAAGCTACCTCCACACTACATTATATTTCTGCTTCTATTATATCTCAAACAGATAAAATTTACAAAAAAAATCGTATTTATTTAATGATTAGCCCACAAAAAGTATTTTATTATTTTAAAAATATACTTGACGAATGAGTAAATTTCTGCTAAAATAATAATTGATAATACAGCCTTTAAGTTGGTCCTGTGAGGCCAGAAAGGGAAATAATCTTAACAGTATACCCCTAATGTATTAATATGGGGTGACTAAGGATATCAACCTTCTGCTCATAGCAGAGGGTTTTTTTATGGGCTGTTTTATCCCATCGCCAATGGCTAATCGTCAAAGACGAACAAACACCCAGAGAAAGGATGAATAAAATGGAAAGAAGTAAGGAATTAACTAGACCAAAAATGCTTATTTTGGGAGTTCAACACCTCTTTGCAATGTTTGGAGCAACAATTCTCGTGCCTAGATTAACAGGACTTGACCCAGGTGTAGCACTTTTTACATCTGCAGTAGGTACATTATTATTCCAATTAATAACAGGTGGAAAAGTACCCGCTTATTTAGGATCATCTTTCGCTTTTATTGCTCCAATTACTGCAGCATCAACTGCTTTTGGAGTACAAGGTGCTATGTTGGGATGTATAATTGCAGGTTTGGTATATATAGCAATGGCAACTTTAATTAAAGTTATCGGTGTGAACTTTATCAATAGATTTCTTCCACCTGTGGTTGTTGGCCCAGTAATCATCGTTATTGGATTGGGATTAGCTCCTGTAGCTAAGGATATGGCATCCGCCAATCTAAAGATTGCTTTCTTTACGCTTGCAGTCACAATTGGAATCAGCATCTTTGCAAAAGGAATCTTTAAAATTATTCCAATACTTATCGGTATTGTTTCTGGTTATATCGTCTCTATGATTTTTGGACTAGTTGATTTTACTCAAATTCAAAATGCAACCTGGCTTGCTGCACCTAACTTTACTTTCCTTAATGTTTCTAAAATCGGTGCAAATCTAGGTGCAATAGCTTTAATTGCTCCAATTGCTATCGTAACTATGGTAGAACATCTTGGTGATGTGTTGGCTCTTGGTAAGACAACAGGCAAGAATTTTATCAAAGACCCTGGACTTCATAGAACTCTTTTAGGAGATGGAATTGCAACTGCTCTGGCAGGCATCTTTGGTGGACCTCCTAACACAACTTATGGTGAGAATATTGGCGTTCTAGCTATCACAAAAGTATATAACCCAATCGTTGTTCAAATTGCCGCAATTATAGTACTGATTTTAAGCTTCATTCCAAAAGTAGGAGCCTTTATTCAAACAATTCCTACAGCTGTTATGGGCGGAATAGTAATTCTCCTCTTCGGAATGATCGCTTCTATCGGTATGAGAACCTTAATTGAAAACTCAATAGATTTAAGCGCTACAAGAAATCTCGTGATTGTCTCCACCATCTTAGTTTTCGGTATAAGTGGACTTGCTATCCCAATTAAAGAAGGTTTAGAGTTTGGTGGCATGGGCTTAGCGGCCATCGTAGGAATTTTGCTAAATTTAATTCTTCCTCAATCAAAACAAACCACAAACATAAAAGAAGAAATCTCTGCATAACAAAAAAACTCTCGTTCACTCCAGAACGAGAGTTTTTTATAAACCTATAATTCTTAACTCTTAATTATTATTTCCCCAACGGACATACTGGATAATGACATACTTCACATCTCAAACAAAGCCCACCATGTCCAAGTCTAACAATATCTTTTCTCTGAACCCTCTTACCTACTAAGATCAATGGGAATACAAGGTCAAAACTAGTAATTTTATGATACATAGCACATGCTGGTAATCCGATGACAGGTGTATCACCCAAATATGCCATCATAAACATCGATCCTGGTAATACTGATGCCCCATATTTGATAACCTCTGCTCCAGTACGGCGTATTCCTTCTGGAGTAACGTCATCTGGGTCTACGGACATTCCACCACCTGTTATCACTACATCAGCACCAGCAGCCTTATGAGCCAATATAGCCTCACAAATCTTATCAGGATCGTCAGGAGCTAAAACTAGTTCAAGCATCTCTACCCCATACTCCTTCATTTTACTTTCCATAGCAGAAGCAAATTTATCCTCAATCCGCCCATAATAAACTTCATTTCCAGTAATTACAATACCAATTTTTAATGGCTTAATAGGTATAATATTAATTAACTTATCTCCTCTTTCTGCCACTTCTTCAACCTGTTGAATAGGTTCTTCTGGAATCACTAGAGGGTTTACTCTAGTACCTGCAACAATTCTACCAGCTTTAACCATAGTTCCTGAATGCATAGTGGCTAAGACGATATCATCAATCCCATTTATCTCTTCCAATCGTTTTAAATCAATCTCCAGCATCCCTGGAAATTCTGCAACATAGTTTACCTTTCCTTCAGAAGGATCAGTTAATTTAAGCCCTTTGCCTGCTGTTGCTTTAGCAATTAGAATTGCTGCATCATTCTCATGAAGAATCCCTTCTTCTAATTCTAAAATATAAATATGATCTTTTCCCATACTTTTTAGAACCTTAATATCTTCTTCACGAACGACATGGCCTTTTTTAAATCTAGGACCCTTAAATTTTCCAGGAATCATCTGAGTCATATCATGTCCAATAATCATACCTATTGCATCTTCAACTGCTACTTTTCTCATTATCCTTGACCTCCATCATTTTACACATCTATAGTTTTTAAAAGTGAAAATACAGCTTCCATCACTCCACCACCGATAGCCAGTGCTTTATCAGAAATTGTATAACAATAACTGGCATCTTTTCGTGGATCAACATCTCCCACTTTCACACCTGCTTTCACATTAACCCCTGAAGCCAGTAAACCACGAATACAGCCACTAATCTCCACTTTAATCGGAGTATCTTCTATCCAACCAACTATCTCATCTTTCTCTACAATATCCCCGATTGAAAGTTTAGGGATAAACTCTCCCTCTTGCGATGAATATATCACCCTTTCACGTCCAACTCCCTGGACAATACCAGGGATTCCAGTGTTAACAGCCGCTTCGCCCTCATATATTACTCTTCCTAGAAAATGTCCACGTTTAGTCTCTACAATCGCGTGAACTTCTTTTTGTGCTGTAAAGCCAGGGCCAAGTCCAATCACAATCGGTGCATCTTCCAACTTTGTCTTCAAGAGATTTTTTTTCGTTAATGATGCATCTACTACCACCATAGGTTTCCAGTCATCAATAATTTTAGCATCAGGATCAATCAATACAGGAATCATTTCACCCTTTTCAGCTAGTTCAATCGCTTTATGTGGATTATCGACACAAATAACAGTTATTCCTTCAAGTTCCATCTTATCAGTGTAAACTGCTTCGGCAAAGGAAACTGTTCGCCGAACCACTAAAGGTTTAGCCAATTCGGTAATAATAATAGGAAATCCTGCACGATATAAACGGTAAGCAACTCCTGAAGCTAAATCACCACCGCCTCGAATTACTACTTTGATTTCTTGTATTTTCATCATCTACACCTGCCTCTTGTTGATTTTGTAATAATCTAAAATACTCTTCCTTGTTATCAATATCTAATAATATCCCTGGATCATTCACTTCCACCTTTACCACTTGGTCTTTATTTTGCTGAATGATCTCTCGACCTCCACGGTCACCCTCTACTTGGAGCAGGTCATCAAAAAATCTCCTGTGAAAAAAGATCGGGTTACCACGCTGGCCCTCGTAAGTAGGAACTAAAATTCCAGGCATCTCTGATTTAAATGCTTTAATTAGATAATTATAAGTTTCCACTTGAATTAATGGCTGATCACCTAAAATAAAGGCAACTCCATCTATTTTATCAGAGCAATTCTTCAATCCAACACCAACAGAAGTACTCTGACCTTTTTTATAATCAGGGTTATAAATACATTCTACATCAAAATCTTCAACCACTGAGATAATTTGATCTTTGTAAGCTCCAAGTACCACTGTAACTAGATCAAAATTACTGGCCAGAACTTGCCCAATCACTCTTCGAAGTATTGGTTGCCCATGCCAATCCAATAACTGTTTTACAGCGCCCATACGCCTAGCCTCACCTGCTGCTAATACCATACCCATAATCATTGATAAACCCTCCGTAAAATGGGTGTTTTTAGATGAGATGTCAAAAGAACTTGATCTATCCCAGCCTGCGTAAATAACTTCGCAAGTTGTCCTCCAATATACTCTAAATCTTTATCGTCAACTTTATTAATAATCGGCACCACCCGATACTTTTCTTTTAATTTAAGAATATCATATCCAGAAGGATCAATAAAGACTCGATATATATCATGAAATTTAATCTTTTCACCATTTTGCAATTTGGTCACTTCTTTAAGTTTTTCTACTCTATGAACTACCTGATCATGTAAAGGTTGGCCTACTACATCAAGACCCATAACAGGTAATATTAAACTGGTTGATGAAGGAATCACTGGTTCAAGATTCGTAGGAGCTTTTAAAGGTTTCTGTGCTGAACCATCTCCTTCTACAAGAATAAGATCAAATAATCTTGACTCAGCAAGCCGATCCACCCATTCAGGCTTTATCCCTAAAACTTTACCACTTTTTACTCCTATTCCAGCTACAAGAAAATGACCTGGATAAACGTGCTTCTGCAATTTATAAAATAAATTTTCATATAATTCATCAGAAAAAAAATGTTCTTTATCATCTGGAACATAATAAATTTTTGTTGTTGTAGTAATCAACACTTTTTTATTCTCAGAACCCATTTGGTGCGCCAGTTCATACATAGTCGAAGTCTTTCCGCCAGCACCTATTAATGTCACTACTGGATATTCTGATAAGTGTAATGTTTTACTCATTGAAAATCGGTTCAATATAAACCTCCATTCTTCCTCCACAAACCATTCCATCATCAGCGGCTACATCTCCAACCATAGAAACTTGGTGAATTACAGGTACACCTGTATCCATTACAATTCTAGCTTTCGATTTTACTTCTCCTTCACCACAACCTCCCCCAATAGTTCCAAAGGTTTTTCCATCAGGGCAAATAATCATCTTTGCTCCAGCTTTCCGTGGTGTTGATCCCCAACTTTGAATAATCGTAGCAAGGACAATCACAGGAAATTCTGTCAATGCTTTCATCATTGACTCCATCAATTCCAAATTCATGATTGTTCCCCCTTTCTCCATACCTGAATAATCTCAGCTAAAATGCTTACTCCTATCTCTGCAGGAGTCTCTGCACCGATCTTCAAACCAATAGGAGAATGAACATTAGCTAACCATTCTGGATCAACCCCAGACTTTTCAAGTTCCTCAAAAAGCCCACGCACCCGTCGCTTACTTCCGATCATGCCAATATAAGCTAACGTTTTTCCAACCATCTTTTCCATGCAGATTCGATCATATTGATGACCTCTGGTAACAATCACCACAAAGTCAGTTTCCTGTACATCTATCTCTTCTATTGCCCGGGAAAAATCATCACAGATAACTCGGGTTCCTTCTGGAAAAATATCCGAATTTGCAAATTGAGGTCTATCATCTACCACCGTTAACGGTAACTCTATTAAATGAACCATCTGTGCAAGAGCCTGACCTACGAAACCACATCCAAAAACAATTAGCCTAGGTCGAGGCAAAATAGGCTCTAGCATTAAATCAACCCACTCTTCACCAATTTGTAACTTTTCCCGATGAAATTTTCTAGTCTTCAAAACCTGGTCAGATAAATTTTTTATTGAACTAAAAAGTGTAGAATTTAAATCTAAAGCTGTATTACAACCATTTTTATCCACTAAAATTAACCTTCCATTTAACCAGATCAAATGCTTTTCAATATTTTCTAAGATAGAAGGTGTCCCTGCCATTATTGTCACCAGTACACCCTTATCTCCATTTTTTAGCATATCAATTACAATGTTGTAAGCTTTCATTCAATTTCCCTCCAAAACTAAGCCATAATACGTACATTCTCTTTTCTACGAGTTACATTCTTCTCATCAAAATACTCCATAACAGGTACAGTATATTTTCGACTAGACCCTAATAAGTCTCTCGCTTCTGCCAGGCTAATCTCATGTTTTTCTTTAAGAAACGTTATTAATTTTTCCTGAATTTCATTTACTACAGATGTTAAAAGATAATAACCATCACTTATCCGAATAAACTCATTCAAATATTGTAAATACTCTATAAAACCCATAATCTTCTCTTCTGATAGTTTTAACTTTTGGGCCACCTTCTCAACTGTCGGTGCCTCTACACTTTTTTCAAGGAAAATATTCCTAATATTTTGCAATATTTTTTCCTCATCTTTTGTCGGTTTCGGTTTAAACGTAGCCCAAGCTACCATATGTTGAATAAAATAGACTACCTTATTTTTTATCAGACATTCTAAAAAAAGATCATACTTCTGACCACTCAGTTCATCTGGTAATACTTGTTTGAGTTCAGCTTTTGAAATTCCAGGCTTTAAATGATATTTTTCATGGAATTCATTCAAAGTCTGAATAACTCGTTCTTGCCAATCTCGCTTACTAGCAAATGCCATTATATATTCAGGACTCAATTCAAAGATCATCTCTTCATCAATAAGTTCTTTAAGTAGCTTGTTTAGCTTTTCTTCTGCCAGTTTAGTCTCCTTCATCAACTCTGCTCTGGAAATAATTCCATAACGCATAATTCTTTGTAATATTAAATCTTTACTACTTCCACCTGCTAATAATTTTAATTCTGCCATTTCCTTCTCGCGATATCTTCGATACAAACCAGGGTTAACATTCAATATTCTTCCTCCCCCCATAGTCTGTACGGGAGAATAAAACCGGAGAATAAATAAATCCTGATAATGAGCTACAACCTTTTCATCCAATTCTAACTGGGCAAAACATTTATCTCCAGGTAATAATTCTTTTTTCTTTATTAAATAAACCTTTGCTAAAGTTTCACTGGCTCCCAAATGAAAATGAACTCTACTTGCATGTTTTAATACATGAGGAAAATCAGGAAGCAATTCTATCTCTACATCCAGACGATCTGTTGGTTGAAAAAATCCCTTTTGAACAATAACACTTCCCCGTGGAATCTCCTCTTTCTCAATCCCAACAAGATTGAGGGCTACCCGTTGTCCAGCAAAAGCTGTTTCTACCATCTCATTATGCACTTCAATATTCCTCACACGGCTTATCAATCCACTAGGTAAAATCTCTACCTGTTGATCTTTATCAACTTTTCCTTGCATCAATGTTCCAGTAATAACCGTACCAAATCCTTTCATTTTAAACGAACGATCTACAGGAATTCTAAGAGGTGCCAAGCTATCCTTAGGATCAAGGGTATCAATGATTCCATCAATTTTTTCTTTTAGTGTATCGATACCAATCCCCTTGATTGCAGATACCCGAACCATCTCAGCTTCAGCAAAACGAGTACCCTCCAGTTGTTCACGGATCTCTTCTTCTACTAAATCCAGCCAATCAGAATCAACTGTATCGATCTTCGTTAAAACAATCAAGGCTTGTTTAATCTTTAATAGCTTAAGAACCTCCAAATGTTCTTGAGTTTGAGGCATCACACCCTCATTAGCATCAATCACTAATAAGACTAAATCAATTCCTCCAATCCCTGCCAACATATTACCCATAAATTTTTCATGACCAGGTACATCCACTACTCCAACCCGACGCCCACTGGGTAGATCAAAAGGAGCGAAACCCAGATCAATGGTCAGTTGTCTATCTTTTTCTTCTTGTAAACGATCTGTATCTACTCCTGTCAAAGCACGAATTAAAGTTGTCTTACCATGGTCAACATGCCCTGCTGTACCAATGATTACTGGACGCACAATTACCACTCCTTAAGCTCCCTAATATTTCTATAAGGATTCATCTGTAGCATGCTCAAAATATGCATAAACTACACAATTCTAACTTCTAACTATTATCTCTTAACTCTTAATTCTTAATTCTTAATTTGTATTTTCTCTGGTTCTTTCAAGAAAATCATTAATTTTTCCACACTATCTACTATCTTTGCTCCTGAAGCAACCAATCTTTCATATATTTCTTTAGCTTGCCCTCCAGTAAAATCTCTTTCTGTAATTTCTGTCTCTTGCAATAAATATACAGACTTTCCCTTATTAGACATCTCTAATACAGCTTGGAGATTCGCTAGATTCCCTAAACCAAAGGGCAGGTCAGTAACAATAATCTTATCAGCTAACTCCATCATTTTAAGTAGTTCTTCATAGGTTTCAGGTAAGATTGCAGAAAAAGGTTTTTCTTCAACCACAGGTCTGCCATTTTGCAGCAAAAGTTGCCAATCTGAATCTCCCTGATTTAATACACCACCACTAATCCAAAATCCCTCTTCTAAAAGTAA
Source organism: Halanaerobiales bacterium (assembly GCA_030627905.1). Classification (GTDB taxonomy): domain Bacteria; phylum Bacillota; class Halanaerobiia; order DY22613; family DY22613; genus JAGMES01. The sequence goes on along the minus strand of DAOVRZ010000023.1, from coordinate 2,458 downwards.
ATTGATTATATTATGTCCTGACCCTCCACCACAGACTAAATGAATATTTGGCAAGTCATCACGTACCTCTGAAAGCTTTCTACGTGGAACCAATGTCACATAAGGACGACCACTAATTTTTCGAGATACTACCACTTCCGTATTATATACACTTCTGATATTTTGAACCGTAATCACTTCATCAGGCGTTCCTTGAGCATAAATTTGTCCTTTCGAAAGAAGAACCAATCGTTTACAATATTGAGAAGCTAAATTTAAATCATGAGAAACCACAATAATCGTTTTCCCCATCTGATTTAATTCTTTCATAAGATCAAATATTTCGATCTGAAAATTAATATCCAAGCTTGAAGTAGGCTCATCTAAAAGAATCAATTTAGGTTCCTGAGCTAAAGCTCTGGCAATGATTACACGCTGTCTCTCACCACCACTCAAACTATTCACACTTTGCTCTCGAAGATCCCAGATTCCAGTCTGTTCCATTACCTGCCGAACAATTTCTTGATCTTTCTTCCCTTCTTTACTCAATCTTCCTTGATGTGGGTAACGGCCCATTGTCACTATCTCATAGGCAGAAAAATCATACAAAATTTCAGTACTTTGAGGTACTACTGCCATTTGACAAGCTAACTCTTTTGGATGTAATTGGTGAAGTATATCCTCACCTAAAAAAATTTGCCCACTTTTAGGTTTAAATACTCCACTTAAAAGTTTCAAAAGAGTAGATTTACCTGATCCATTTGGTCCAATAATTCCTACAAAATCTCCCTGAGATATCTTATAATTAATACCTTTTAAAATTAAGCTAGACCCATATCCAAAGGTCAGATCAGCACATTTTATCATAATATCACCATCCTGCTTTTGTGTATCAGCACGCAAAATCAGATTTTCCTACTTTTACGTAATTGATATAAGAAAAAAGGTCCACCAAAAAGTGCTGTAATTATTCCCACAGGAATCTCGGTTGGAGCTGCAACTGTTCTAGCAATTGTATCACTTATCAAAAGAAACCCTCCACCAATAATACTGGCTGCAGGGATTAACCGTCGATGATCTGGCCCTATCATCAATCTGACTATATGAGGAATAATTAAACCTACAAAACCTATAACCCCACTAACTGAAACTGCCGATGCAGTCAAAAGAGCTGCAGTAATCAAAATAATCTTTTTTACTCTTTCAATATTAACACCCATATTATAAGCTGCTTCTTCTCCTACTAAAAGTAAATTCAAATCTTTACTCAAATAAAGAGAAACTAAAATCCCAATCATTAAATAAGGCAATATAATATATACTTCTTTCCAACCGCTTTTTGCAAAACTTCCTAACATCCAATAAATAATTTTATAATAATCTTTTATTCCTAAAATCATTAATAAAGAAGTCAGCGCGCTTAGCAAAAATCCTACAGCCATCCCCGCTAATAAAAAATGCACAACTGGTACCTTTGAGCCTTGTCTAGCTAAATTATAGACTAATAGAACAGTCATAACAGCTCCGATAAATGCAAACAAAGGAACCGAATTCAATCCCAAAAAAGTAAAATTTAGATTTAAAACTAATGCTAAAGTAACACCCAATCCAGCACCTGCAGATGTTCCAACTATATATGGATCTGCCATCGGATTTTGAATTAATCCCTGTAATATCACCCCAGATGTCGCCAAAGCTGAGCCTACAAGAAAACTTAAAATTATCCGTGGTAATCGTATTTTAAAAAGAATCGTTCTATATACAGGACGTGTTCCTTCAGAATTTATAATCACTTTCCACAATTCTTTAAGTGAAATCCCCGCAGGGCCTACAGCAGTTGCCACAATTCCCAAACCCACAATACTCAACACTAAAATAATCATCCAAAAATAAAAACTTCTTTTTTGCATACGCTTTTCCATCACTATAAAATTTTCCTCCTAAAGAACTTTATTAAAATACATTCTAAAGAACCATCTATAAATATTCTAGAAGAAAGTGATAATTCCTTTAAATGCTCTTACTAAAACTTCGTATCGCAAGGTATATGGAATATTTTACTTAAAACAAAAAAGCAATCTGATAAATTCAGATTGCTTAATCTCAAATGGAGCGAAAGACGAGATTTGAACTCGCGACCCTCACGTTGGCAACGTGATGCTCTACCACTGAGCTACTTTCGCATAATGGTGGAGGGAAGTGGATTTGAACCACTGTAGGCATAGCCGGCAGATTTACAGTCTGCTCCCTTTGGCCACTCGGGCATCCCTCCAAATTTGTAAAGATAGATAGTTTTAAGTCGAAATAATAACTACGTTATTATTTCTTAAGTTTAACGACTTCAGAATGAAATTTGAACTCCCACTAAAATTTTAAAATTATTGTAGTTCCTATACTTCCACCTATAGAAAAAGCGGGGTGCGCCTTCTGAAATGTCGTTAAATGGCGGAGACGACGGGACTCGAACCCGCGACCCCCG
>DAOVRZ010000136.1:0-11513 GCA_030627905.1 Halanaerobiales bacterium | reverse complement strand
TTTCTCTAATATACCAGCTACAATATGGATATTCAATTCTTTTGCAGTATCAGACAAAATCTTTTTGGTCTCCTCAAAATCATAAGTCATGGTCTTATAAACTGAAAAATCATAACCTACATTAAATAGTTCTGGTAGAAGCACCAGTTCTGCTCCTTTCTCTTTTGCTTCTCTAAGAAAGCCTACGGCTTTTTCCATATTTTTTGTAACATCTCCTGGTTCACAGTCCATCTGAATACAGGCCACCTTTAACACGTAAATGCCCCCTTTTTATGATTATAATAAGGCAAAAAAAAGCCTTCAATAACTTTATCAATACAGTGATAACTAGCACGGGTCACTGACCCTTGAATTACAATAGGAATCTCATTTTTTTAGCTATGATTGATATATTTTCTCGTATAAAAATTTCCCTAAAGTTTCATCATATTGATTGCACACTTCAAAAAAATCTTCTGCCTTAATTATCTTTTGATGATAATTTTTAAATAACTCTCTTACAATTTGCAAAAACAAACTCTCTCCTACCAAATTCTCTAAATCTCTGAATAGAATAAAAGCTGTATCATGTGCTAATGCTCCATTCCAATCCCATTTTTCATTTTCAAGTTTTTTAACTCGTTGCATAATGATTAAATTACGTCCTTCCAACGCTGCTTTATAATATCTTTCTAAAGAATTCCCACTTTTAATATTGAGATAATCAGTAAATTTTTTATCAGCCCACATAGATAAACCAATCGTTAACCATTTTGGATAAGTATTATCATCATTAAGATACATGCCAAAATACATATGAGCAATCTCGTGAGCTATAATATATTTAGAAAACCATTCTAATTTATCGGTTAATTTATTAAAATCATGGATAAATAAAATATTGCTACTAGCATATCCACCAAGTAAACTTTTTCTGCCAGAAACTATATTGAGTATTTTTTGTGGATAAAAATCAAAATAAGAATAATAAAAATCAATGCTTTCCTTTGCAATATCCAATAATTCTTTGGCTCGAAATTTTTCATTTTTAAAGACTTCATCTTTGCGATACCATGATTTTATTAAAATATTTTTTGTTTTTGAAGTATAATAATCCAAATTACTTCCTAAGATAATCCCAAAAGTAGGAATTCCTTTAACAAAATATATCGAAGTTTTTTTATCTCCTTCTAAAATAGATTCTTTTAAAAAACCACTTGTAATCTCTTTATAATTAATTGGTAAAGTTATCTTAACTTCATAATCTGAATGATAATAATTATCCCACTCCATAAATAATTCATTCTGGTATTCTGACATCAATATTAATCGTGGATAGGCTCCTATATTACCATAAAAACTATCATTCAAATTTATCAGACCTTCACTAAAAACTGACCGAGCTTCAAACAAAACTGAAATTTCTCCTTCATCTTCTGGTTTTAACAAAGTATCCAACTGTACTTTATAATAAACATATTTTCCTATCTTATTTTGTTCAGTAACCTCTTTTGAAAAAGTAATAAAAGGCAAATTTTTTTTATGCTTATCATAAACTTCTACTATTCTCATAAATCCAACATCTTTATCAAAATTATAAAGCATCTGATTATATTTTACGCGATTTATATCTAATCTTAAGTAGATTTCATTTATATTTAAAGATGTTTTATTTAGAAATTTGATTAGACATTTTCCAAAAAAAAATTTCTGGCTGGTTCAAACACTATATCTATCTCATATTTGGTCATTACCTACCTCCAATTAGATTATAATTTAGTCCAGCCACATTTTTGAGGGATTTGTTCCACCCTTAAACCAGTTCGTGATGAGATACCTATAGTTGGCTCCAAACCAGGGATCAGAACTCGTACAGCAGGTATATTTACTTCCTCTCTAGTTATATCTACATAAACTATTTCATACCCTACATCATCAACTAATTTAATACACTCAGTCAAATTTATTGCTAAATCTTTCTCACCATTATAAGAAATTTTACTTATATTTGTATAATTTTTATTATCAGTTATTATATGTTGAATTAAATCTACAGACTTTTCATAAATTAACTGAAAAAGTGGCAGTTTAGAATCTCTAACCCTGTCAGGATAATACCTGTTTTGAGTAATTTGAGTAACCCGTAACTGCGCTGCTTCGACAATTGCTCTTAACAATGCTACTTCGGGGTCGAGATGTGTTCCACTTCCATATGAAAAAGCCGGGCCAGCTATCTTACAACAATCCAACACCACCATCACAGAAGGAATCCTAATATCAGTAGTCATATCCTTAATATTAACCTTAACATTCTTATCCTCTAATTGTGTTAAAACCTTTAACAAATACTTGTTTTGAATATTATCCAATTTCAAAGTAGGAGCAACACTTTTTGTCTTCCACAATATCGAAATTGCATCTTTTTCAACAACTTCATATATAGCATGTAAAATAGCTTCATATAAAGAATTACCTGCTGCCAACCCATTAGTATCATGAGGCAAAATTTTCTTAATATCGGTATCAATCGGACGATATGGAAAATATACAAAATTAGCTGGAACCAATACCTTAGAGTTTTTGGTTAATGAATACCCTTCTACCCATTCTAAAATAGAATCATCAGTTATGTTCCAGTCTTCTGGTAGAATAAAGTCCAAAGGTCTAATAGCATGAGTTAAACGATTAAATGATGATACAATCAGTTTTTCATTTCTTTGAACTTTTGCTGAGTATCTTTCTATTGCTTCAAAAATTGCGCTACACTTTGCCTGTTCTAATGTAACTCCTTTACCTGCATGTGGCATTGAATACTCTGGACTATCCTCATCTACCTTCTTTGAAAAAGATATATATACCGGTAAACCCAAACAATCAACTGGGTCAGTTCTTAAAACTTTACAAATAATCCTGCCTTCCCCAATCAAGTTCTTAACATTTTTCAAAGTCTCATCAGGAGTACACACTCTAAAATCAGTTTCAATAAAATTTACGGTTTTAAGATTATTGGAGACATCATCATACAAAGTCTTCAAATATATTTCACCTCACTTGAGTTTATCTAATGATTTTTAAAACATCTAAATCTTCTGCATCCATATAAAACTTAATTTCTTCTTTTATCAATTCCTTATTACAAATATTCGCTGAATAATTATTATAAAAATTTCGATACTTACATCCACCCATACAAATCGGAAGCACTTCACACTGATTGCATTTATCCCAAATATTCCAAAGGTTTTCAATGTAAATCTGCTTATAGTTTAACTTATAATTTTCAATATGACCAATTGAATATTCATTTTGACCTGCCATTCCATCACATTTATAGATAAACCCCTCCGGGTCTATTACAAAAGCATTTGTTTTAGAAATCATCTTACAAGAATAATCTAACCTTGTATTTATCTTAAAACCCAAATCTTTAACAGTTTTTTTAAACTCAAATAACTCCTGATAACTACTATCCTCATATAAAAAATATTTATGGGGATTTTTAGCACTATCTTCATCCCAGGGTAAGATTGGAACTAAAGTAATACTAAGACTATTAGCTTTAGGAATATTATCTAATACTCTCATAATATATTTATGGTTTATTCGATTTACATCAAAACGAATTGCTAGCGAAATTTCAGGATGAAACTCACAAGTTTTTCTGATATTTTCGTAAACCTGGAGATGATATTGAGTATCAAAATTCTCAATATCATGAATAGTTATTTGTATTCCAGAAATTGTACTATCTTTTTTAAACTTTTTTATGAAATCCTCATCTAACAAATATCCGTTTGTTGTTAAACTACTAACTAGCTCTATATCTTTTGATGTAAAAGAATTGATGTACTTTTTTAAATTTAGTATTTTATCAATCTCCAATAAGGGTTCTCCTCCATAAAAATTGATAACTATTCGCTCTATATTATTTGTTACATTTGACAATATCCAACTACCAATAGCTTCTGAAGTTACCTCTTCTCTTTTTTTATTTCGATACGTCTTCTGAAAACAATAATCACAATCTAAATTGCAATCTAGAGTTGGTAAATATATTATTGATAAAGACTTAGAGGAAAATCTTTGTTTATTAAAAGTATAATCTAAGATAACTTTTTCATCAAAATTCTTATTAATTAAAAAACCTCGTTGTTTAAGTTGATAACATTCTTTTTCGTTTAATAAATCAAGATGATCATACAACTTTTTTGTAATCATCGAAAACTTTTTAGTCAATGTATTATATAAAAGATAAAAATCTTCTTTGTCTACCATTAAGTTAAATCTACTTCTTTTTAACATAATCTCAACTCCATAATTATATGAATAGAAGGGAAGATAGGTAATTATTAGATTTTAGAGCAAGCCTGTATCACAACAGGTTTCCATATCAGGGCCAATACCCTCTATACGAAGTGCTGCCTTATCTAATTCTTCAAAAACTTCTTTTTTAGTCAAATCCAAATCATTTAAAGTAGCTTCATTATTTTCTTCCTCTGGGCCTTTTACATTTGCAACCTCTTCATTTAACTCTTTTGGATCTTTTGCCATTCTATTCACCTCCTTTTTTAAAAAATTCTTCAAATCTTTAATATCTTCCCTTCAAAAACTAACTTTGTTGGTTTATCAACCGATAAATACACCTCTACTACGTATCTTTTTATTTGCCACATCATAAATTTTCTTAAATAAATCAGGATGATTGCTCAAAAGATAAATAGAAACATACATAGCTAACTGAATTTCAAATTGAATTATTTCACAATTACCGCTATTATCAGCATAGCATTTGCCACCACAAATATATCTGGCCCAACAGTCTTTGCAGTTTTCACGATTTTGAACAGTATTTTCTAAAAACCTCGTTTGATTAATCTTATTCTCCTTTGTAGAACCAATTTTCCACTGCCTGCAATTTGCCAGTTCACCACAGGGATAGATTTCACAATCACTTGTAACATAAATAGAAGTTGTCCCTGCATCACAATTGTATGCAACAGTCCGACCACTCGATACTTTTCTTAAAAGACTTAAAATATGTCTAATCGGCAGGATTACTCCTTCTTCTGCTTTTTCAAGAAAGTACAACCATAATCTATAGATAGCCTCTTTTGTAACAGTAATTCTCTCCTCAGACCACTGAGTTTGTGTTTTTTCAAGATCTATAAAAATTGTATCTGGATTAAACTTTTGATGGTGTTTTACGATATTCACAAGTTCATCTTTCACTGGATTTTTACCAACTATAGCTCGTAATCCAAATTTTAAGGTTTTGGGACGATTATTTAGATAAGCAATATTTTTAGTAATACTCTCATAACTACCTTTACCATTAGAAAACTTTCTAGTTTGGTTATGGATTCTTTCCGTACCATCTAAACTTACAACTATACTGGAAAAATATCTATATAAAAAAGAAACTATTTCTTTTTTATTAAGCAAAAGACCATTAGTACCAATGGTATAATGAAAATTTTTAAAATTCATTTCCTCTAATTTATTAACAGTATATTTTATTAAATCAAAATTCTCCAAAGGCTCTCGACCGAGAAAATTTATATATACATTAGCACTTAATAAAGAAGAATTTTTAAGAAAAAAAATAATCTCATCTATTTGATTTTCATTCATTTCAGATAATTTAGTTGGTTTATTACTACTATCCAAATAGCAATAAGTACACCTTAAAGAACATTTCTCACTTATATGCAGGTATAGTGAATTAACCAGAAATTTTTCTATATCAACTCTTAATTTTCTATCTGGAACTATTGATCTGTTTATCAACTCTTTTAAAAATCTCTCTTCTCCGTAAATCCCTCTTCTAACATCTATAATGATAGATTTATCATTTACTTTAAATCTATAAATTTCTGGGAGTAATAGTTCCATGTTTAGCATACTCTACACCTTTTCCTTTTCTCATATTTAAAAACTACATTCACTAATTTGGTATTATTGTTATATTCTCTGTTTTTGAATTACTTCCTTTATTTTTAAATATAAATCCTTTATGTTCGTTCATAACTCCTTTAACTCTTAAAACCCGAGCCAGTTCACACTTTCCCTTCTATCTCAGCAACAAATATTTCATTGAGTTAGTGAAATGATGAGCGAAACAATCCGTTGTGTGCTCGTACTTCAGCCATCGTTAATGGGGCCATGCCAGGGTAAATGGTCACATCATCAGGGAATTTGTTTACCTTTTCAATCACGCTCCTACATATCGCCAGTTGATCACCACCCTCGAAATCTGTTCGCAAAGACTGTATCATCCGTGAAAACAACTTTTTCGATCAATTATTCTTCATCAATAGGAATGATTCCTCCATCAACTACTTCTACTTGGTAACCTCTGGATTCCAGATACCTGCACAATAACCAATTTCTAAAGATTCTCCAGCAATTTTGTAGTTGTAATCTGCATTAATTGCCGGATTTACTAATAAGATCATCTACAATTCACTCCTATTAGTAGACCAGTAGCTGTACAACTACTGGTCTTGTGGATTTTAATACGCATCAAAACAACCGTAAACACTTACCAGTTCAGCTTCTTCAGTGGAGAATTCTTTCAATAAAGAATCACTCACGTTATTCAATAAGAATGCTACATCAGCACTAGCTAAGTCAAACTCAGTTACGATAGAATCAAAATCGTTTACATAACGTCTTTTAAAGTTCTCATCATTCAGTAAATTAACCAGAAACGATATTCATTCCAAAGAGAGCGGCAATGATCCCATACGCCTTAGTTATCGTTCCAGCACAAAATAGTAATCCAAGCATCGTGTTAGAAATCATAAAGACCACTTTCGCTACAGCCATTAATAACAGACTAAGGATAAATGAACGTTTTCGCCCTAAAAGGTCAGCAAATGCACCTGTTGGGATCTCAAATAGGAAGATCGTGAACATAGTGATCGCTAAAATAATATTAAAATAAAATGCTGTCAACCCTTTACTTACGACATATGGCAAAAAAATTTTCGATTCGTTTAACTTCCACTTTCTACTGGTTCGATTTTCTCATTTCCATAAGTGATCCATAACCTACATTCTTGAAGATAATCTCTAATTAGTTGATTTATTTCATCTAATTTTAAATTTTTTACTTGATTCAAGTATTCAACTAAAACAAAGGTTTCATGACCTGTTAGAATATGAGTTGCCAAAAAATTATTCATTCCTAAATTGGTATCAATTCAGATTAAAAATTGCCCGATAAAAATCTGTTTACTACGGTCAAATTCTAAACAATCAATCTCTTGTTCTGTCGCCTCATCAATCACGTGATTGATTAATGGAACTGTAAATCTGAAGTCAATGAATGTCCTACAATAATTCCCTTTAGGACATCTTTTAACCTTTGAATCTGATCCAATGAAATACACCCTGTTTTATTCAAAATAGGATCAATAATGATCAGATAATCATTCATTGAATCAAACTCCCTATATTCTAACTTCCGATAATTTAAAATTTTGCATAGTTTCCTTTTACCACCTCCATGGTATCATTAATATATCATAAATGTCGTACTTGAATTTGTTTGTTTAATCTGACAATATCTTCAGTGGTTAGTGTATCTCGTCGAAAAGATTCCAGTATCCTTGAAGATATTTCGTTACTACTCAGGCATTCCATTATTGGGATGCCTGAGTAGTAACGAAAATAGTATACCTCCTAGAATTCATAATCTTGCCAGACTAGTAAAACTTACATATTTAGATTCCGAAATTCCAACAGACTTACTTGATATATTACATGAACTAAATCCACTTAATATTGCTACACGATACCCTGATCAGGAATTCGAACTCATGGAAGATTGCGATTATTCTTCTGAATTACTCGATAATACAAGGAGGCTGTTCGAATGGATAAAAACAAAACTATGATTGACAAACTTATTACTAATTTCATTGAAGCATTGAAAAGAAATATTTCTGTTGATAAAATAATTTTATATGGGTCATGGGCAAAAGGTAATACCCATGAATATAGTGATATTGATTTAGCAGTTTTTTCACCTAACTTTGGTCACAGTAGGTTGAAAGAATTACAATTTCTATCTAAAGTTGCTTGGAATATTGATGCTTCTATTGAAGCTATTCCATATTCTTCAGATAAATTGAGTATAAATGATCCTGCAACTTTTGTTTACGAAATTCTTCATACTGGAATAACTGTCTATGATGAAACTTCCAAGCATTAATTTGCTGGAAGTTTTTTGTTTTGATCAAATCTACATATAACCAAAAAACTTTATCAATCAACTTACTTATAAAGACTATTGGCAATCTTGTTAAAATTACTTTTAAAAATACATTAACTCCATTAAGCTATTTTATTTGCCATTTTTAAATGAATACTTAATCATACACCTTAATTCTATATATTTCATCACGCAGGTTGAAGCATAGCATGAAATATTCTTCTTCTGAAATTTTTAATGTTCGGGACTCCATAGCCTATTCTTTTAATCAACTTGATCTTGTTATTTATCCCTTCTGCAAATCCATTAGGGATGTACAAATAATAATTTCCACGATTCCATTATATGGACAGACTTAACAGATGCTAGAGTATGTGAATTGTTAGAAAAAGAAGGAATTAAAGTATCTCGTTATGTTGTACAACAATTATTTAAAAAGCATAATTTTAAACAAAGAAAGATGCAAAAGACGGTTACTATGAAGCAATCAGAAAATAGGAACGAACAATTTGAAAACATAGTAATTCTTAAGGAAAAATATATGAATTCTTCTAAAAATCCAGTGATAAATATGGATGTAAAAAAAGAAATAATAGGTAATTTTTATGATTATCCCTGAGCAGATAAAGCGACCAGCCACTTTCGTGAGCAATGTTCGTAGCGTATGCATTCGTTTTGGCTTTTCATGCTCCGAAAAACACAACCGCCTCATAAGATTGTTTAGGTTATAAGCCAAAACCATTTGCATCAGCCGATTAGCATTTGTCATATAAGAAGAATGGCTCAAGGTGTCCATCCCGAAATCAAGTTTAGCTTCTTTAATGAAGTTTTCCATAGTGCCACGTTTGCTATAGAATCTGATGACATTTTTGGCACTAACTTCCATAAAAGTAACTACGAAAGTATAACTCAGCAGAAGTTCTTCTACTTTTCTTTGAAAATTCAGCCAATCTCATAATAAAACATCTTATTTACCATCCCCTAATTCTTAACCCTTAAATATAAAAATTTTATTTTTATATGTTAGGGCAGGTATTAAGAAATTTATCTCGAATTTATATAACTAATTAAAAATTTAATTTAATTACATTGTTATTAATAATTATCTTGATATAACTTTAAGGGAAATAGTGAGAAATATATTCATGCAAAGGAGGTGTATTAGATGCTTAATAAATTCTGGAGCTTAGATAAATTAAATTATGATACTGCAACTACCATTGGAAGTAAATTCATGTATGATCCTGCAGAGCCAGGCTATGACTATTAATCTTTGTGATTAATTAGTTTTTTTAATACTTTATTTTAGTTATCTCACTATTTCCCTTTCAATTTTTATAACTACATTATACAAGGAGGAATAAAAATGACTAAAACAATGAAATTTTATCCTCATCATGCTGTTTGGGAATTAACTAACAGATGTAATGGAAACTGCATTCACTGTGGTTCAGAATCAGGTATATCACGAAAAAATGAATTAACAGAAGAAGAAGCTCTAAAACTATGTGATGAATTACATGAATTGGGTTGTAAGCATGTTGGAATTATTGGAGGAGAATTTTTCCTCTGTGCATATTGGGAGAAAGTAACGAAAAAACTGCGGGATTTAGGAATAGCTGTGGCACATCTAACTAATGGAATTCTTTTAAATGATGAAAATATTCAAAGGCTAAAAAACCTTGAAATAAAAATTATTTCAGTAAGTATTGATGGAACTGAAGAAACTCATAATTATTTACGTGGAGTTCCTGGTTTGTATAAAAAAGCCATTAATAATATTAAAAACGCTCAAAAAGAAGGTTTTCGAGTAGGAATAAATACAGCACTTTCAAAAAGAAATATTAATGAATTACCAGAGTTATTTAAATTGATGGAAGAGTTAAATATCAGTACTTGGCAGATTCAAGGAGTTGAGGATTTTGGTCGTGCCAATAAAAATCCTGAATTAAGCTTAACTATTGAAGATTTTTATAATATTCACAAACAAGTTGCAGAATTTAGAAAAAATACCAGTGTAAATATCTGTCTTGGTGATAATATGGGACATTTTACCTCTTTTGAACATTTAGTCAGAAATAGTCCTTTTACTGGCTGTGTTGCAGGTAGATTAAATATAGGAATTGAAGCAAATGGTAATATTCGGGGTTGTCTTTCCCTTAGAGGAGATGAAAATGTTGTTGGAAATATTCGTGAGCGTTCACTTACAGAGTTGTGGAACGATCCTGAGGTATTTAGAGTTTTTAGAGAAAAACCAATAGATAACTTAACAGGTTTTTGTCGAGAGTGTAAATATGCTCGAATTTGTCGGGGTGGTTGTTGTTCACTTACCTGGTCATTAAATAAAACTTTCTATGAAAATCCAATGTGTTTATTCAAATATGAAGTAGAACAAGGATTAAATACAAATGACAAAGATTAAATAATCCATTTAGCTTTGCTCAACAGTGATAAAAGGAGAGGATTGAAAAGATCAGGAACTTTTTAGATTCCTAATGTTTTTCAATCCTCCTTAATCATTTAAGGCTATTATATCTCTATTTTAATTGATGTTAGGGGACATATTTTTTGACAGTAAACTACTGATTTTGAGACATAAACTCTGTCAGTAAATAATAATCTTAAAATTTTACCCTTTTCCACTCAAAAAAAACACATCAAAGGTTTCCGAAGTAGTCCCCCTCTGATGTATAATTGAATTATCTCCAAGTACATCTTATCACATCTGAATATAAATTTCAAGTCTTTTCTTGAAGATTATCAAAAGTTTTTTGATAATTTAGATGCTAATCAGCTTCATGGTGTGCTAAATATTCCAGATACAGACAAACTCGAGAAAAATGGACAAAAAATCTGCATAAGTGTATTTCCAGACTTTATCATCAAATACAATAAAGTTGCTGTTCCATTGATTGAATTAATCACTACTAATGTGAGAAAGGGTGAGGATATTTGCCTCTTCGCTATATTGTGTGGGTAATCTCTGTACAATAAATTTTTTCACACATGAATAGTTCCAATTATGTAAAATTAATTTAAAATATAGCTTTACATGGAGAGAAGGGCATGCTAGGCTAATTAAGCCTAGCAAAGACTCAAGATTAATCTTACAATAATTTGTCAAAATATCACCCTAATTATCAAATACTAGCAATGAGTTATACCAGCATTCCTCTTTTTCTCTAATATACCAGCTACAATATGGATATTCAATTCTTTTGCAGTATCAGACAAAATCTTTTTGGTCTCCTCAAAATCATAAGTCATGGTCTTATAAACTGAAAAATCATAACCTACATTAAATAGTTCTGGTAGA
>DAOVRZ010000158.1:0-7999 GCA_030627905.1 Halanaerobiales bacterium | reverse complement strand
CATCTAGCTTACCTATGCATTTTCTATGATTCCTTGCTTGTTGTTTTTCTTTGTCCCAATAACCAGTTGATTCATAAACATACGTAACACCATTCTTTCTATTCTTCAAATGTACAATCGACATATGAGCACCTCATTCCTTGGTATAATTATACCAAGGAATGAGGTAAAAGTAAACCTTTTAATATCAAAAAAACTATTGAAATTAAAGGGTTTTTGGGTATTCATTGTTATAAAATTCCGGGAATGCAGGATCTATGAGAAAAGTAGTTGAAAATGTTGTATTTTCAGTTGGCCCATATCCATTGATTATCTTTAAGTTACTGCATTCTCTTTTCACCTTATTTATATGCTTTGGTGATAGAACATCTCCTCCTACTAACAGGTATTTAAGGGTTTTAAACATATCTGCTCTTTCTTCTGCCATCACATTAAATAAAGGTGCAGTAAGCCATAACATACTTATTTTATTGTTAACAATGTAATTTTTCATTTTTTCTGTGCTTAATATTAGATCATGCCTACCTAAATGTAGTTCAAGTCCATTTAATAATGCTCCCCAAATCTCAAATGTATATGCATCAAAAGCTAGAGTTCCGGTTTGTAATATTTTATTCCCCTGTTCAAACTCGATATAATTTGTATTTTTTATAAGTCTTACTACATTTCCGTGTTCTACCATTACTCCTTTGGGTTTTCCTGTTGAACCCGAGGTATAAATTACATATGCAAGACTTGTAGAAGTATTTTTATTCTCCAGGTTATAACAATTAGAAGAATAAAGTGGTGCATCTAAGATATCCAGTCGATTACAATTTAAATCGATATTTTTTCTAAAATCTCCTTGAACTAGTAGTAAAGGTATGGAGCAATCTTCTAACATAAGTTTTATTCGATCTTCTGGATACTCTGGATCAATTGGAAGATATGCTCCTCCTGCTTTCAGTATTGCCAATATCCCGATAATCATCTCCAGTGATTTTTCAGCCACAATTCCTACTAAAGTCTCTTCTTGTACTCCCTGTTTTCTTAGAATGTTAGCCAGACTATTAGCTTTAGCATTTAATTCTCTATAAGTTAATTTCTTTTCTTCTGCGCGAGTACGCGATAATACTACGATATTCCCCGGTGTTTTTTCTACTTGTTCTTCAAATAACTGATGGATTGTTTTATCTCTTGGGTAATCTGAATAGGTGTTATTAAATTCGTAGAGAATCTTATCCCTTTTTTCATCTGAAAGCATCTTTATTTCACTTAACTTAATTTTTGAATTTGCGACTACTTCTTTAAGTATGTTCTGAAAATATGAGATCATTCTTTCTACTGTTTCTCTCTTAAATAATCTAACACTATATTCGAGGTTTAAAATTATTACATTATCAGCGTCGATGGACGCGACTTCACTTGCATAGAATGTTAAATCAAATTTTGAGATTTTATTGTGATAATCATATCTTCTTAGTTCTAAATTCTCAACTCTAAACTCTCCATTATCAAAGTTTTGCAACTGCATATTTTGCAGCACAAACATTACATCAAATAGTGGATTTCTATTTATATTCCTTCTTAGATTTAACTTATCTACTAACTCTTCGAATTGATAATCCTGATTTTCATAGGCCTTTAATACATTTTCTTTTACTTCATTTATAAATTCTTCGTAACTCTTAATTCCTTCTGGATTGTTCCTCATTGCAAGAGTGTTTACAAACATTCCTATAATTTTCTCTAGGTCTGCATGTGGTCTACCTGCGATTGGGCTTCCTACTATGATATCCTCTTGTCCACTATATTTTGATAACAGGATATTTACCACTGATAATAATACCATGTACAACGTACTATTAGTTTTTTTTGCGATTCTCTTTAACTCCTTTGTAAGTTCTTTATTCAATACAAAGCGTATGCTGTCTCCCTCATAATTTTGCTTAATTGGTCTTGCATAATCTGTTGGCATATTTAATACTGGAATCGCGTTATAACGCGCATCATCACTAAATCTATTGATCCAATATTCTTCTTGTTTTTTCATACTTTCTGCTTTTAATAGCTCATTTTGCCATTCTGCATAATCCTTGTATTGAATTCTTAACACATCTAAATCTTTACTCTCATAAAGGTTTGCAAATTCGTCTACAAGAATTCCCATAGATGTACCATCAGAAATGATATGGTGCATATCAAACATCAATATATGTTCATCTAATTTTAATCTCGTAACTCCTACTCTAAATAATGGTGTTTTAGTTAAATCAAAAGCTCTTACAAATTCATTTACTATTTCTTCTATCCCTCTATCTGCTTTTTCTATATATTCTACCCTAAACTCTACTTCTTTGTTAATCCTTTGTATTATTTTATCATTTAAGGTCTCAAAACTCGTTCTTAAAGTCTCATGTCTTTCTATTAATCCTTTAAATGCATTTTCTAATCTTTCTAAATCTAAATTTCCTTTGATCACAAATACTGCTGGTATATTATAGCTTGTACTATTTAAATCAAATTGCTGAAGCATATACATTCTCTTTTGCGCAGAAGATGTTTCATAGTATTCTCTCTCAGGTACGAGTTGTATTGAAGAAAACAGATTTTGTTCAGAATTTTGGATATATGCCGCAAATTCTTTTATTGTAGGTCTTTTAAACACTTCATCTAAAGGTATTCCTACATCAAACTCCTTGTGTATTTTAGATACAAGAATTGTAACCTTTAAAGAATGTCCTCCTAAATCAAAGAAATCATCGTTTATACCTACTTTTTCTACTGCTAAAACTTCCATCCAAATAGATGCTAACTTTTCTTCTACTTCATTTCTGGGTGCTTCATATGCTACTCCAGTTCTAATATTTCCTTCAGGCTCTGATAATGCTTTTCGATCTAACTTGCCATTTTTATTTAAAGGTATTTTTTTTAGTTGTACAAAATATGATGGGATCATATAATCTGGAAGATTTTTAGATAAATATTCCCTTAACTTCTTTGAAGTTAATTCTATTCCATTTATTTCTCTACGAGCTACTATATAAGCACATAAATATTTATTGCCATTCTCATCTTTTCTATCAATTACCACTACTTCTTTTATATTTTCATAGTTCATTAAGCAATTTTCTATCTCTCCAAGTTCGATTCTAAAGCCCCTGATTTTGACTTGGTGATCAATTCTTCCTAAAAACTCGATATTTCCATCGTGTAACCACCTTGCCAAATCGCCTGTCCTATACATTATTTCTCCAGGTATGTTATGCTGAAATGGATTCAGGACAAACTTCTCTGCTGTAAGTTCAGGGTTATTTAAATATCCTCGAGCAAGTCCTTGACCCCCAAGACACATTTCTCCAGAAACGCCAATTGGAAGAAGTCTTAAATTTTTATCAACTACATAGATTTGAGTATTTGCAATTGGTTTGCCAATTGTTATTATGGATTCTGAGTCAAGGTTTCTCTTTATTGTTGATATAACACTGTTTTCTGTCGGACCATATTCATTCACTATCTCTAAATTTAAATTGAGTTTCTTACTTCTTTTTACAAGATCTGAATTTACCTTTTCACCTGCTAATGTAATAATCCTTAATGATTTTGCATCTTCTTCAGTCAGTACTTCTAAAATAGCCAGATATAATGATGGAACAGATATAAAGTTGGTTACGTACATAGTACGGATATAAGTTCTTAGTGCAATTGGATCTTTTACTTCATCCTCTGCTAATATTATTACTCTTGCTCCTGATACAATTGTAGTAAAAAAACTTGTTAAGAAACCATCAAATGTAAATGAGAATAATTGAAATGATATATCTTTAGGGCCAAATTGATATTCTTCTTTCCTCCAAATAATTGCATTTGTAATACTTTTGTGCTCTATCATTACCCCTTTAGGCTTTCCGGTTGTTCCAGAGGTATAAATTACATATGCTAAATCATCAGGTTTATTTATCTTTGGCAGGTTAGAGCTATCTCCACTGTAGAGTTCATTATTATCCAGAGCAATCATTATTCCTTCAAACTCTGCATTATCTGTTAATTCATTTTGGGTTAACAATACTTTGACATTACTATCAGTAAGAATATATCTTATCCTGTCAGATGGATATTTTGGATCAATTGGAAGATATGCTGCACCAGATTTTAAGATACCAATTATACCAATTATCATTTTTAGAGAACGTTCAACCATAATACCAACAAGTTCTTCTGGTTTAATTTCTTTACCTTGTAATGTTCTAGCCAGTTGATTTGCTTTTTCGTTTAACTCACGATAAGTTAGTTTTTGATTTTGATAGATCAGAGCTATATGATCTGGAGTTTTTTCTACTTGTTCTTCAAATAACTCATGTAAAGTTTTATCTCTTGGGTATTCTGCATAAGTGTTATTAAATTTATATAAAACTTTATCTTTTTCTTCTTTTGATAACATTTCTATCTCAGATAACTTTTCATCAGGCTTTTCGATAACAAAGTTAAGTATATTGCAAAAATGCTCTGATAACCTAGAGATTAATTGTTCGTCAAACTTCAGAGTATTATAGCTGAATTGCATAGTATATTGGTTATTCATCTCTACTGCCAATGTCAAATCAAAATTTGTCGATTCAAACATTGAATATGATTCAACTTTTAATATATTATTCTTTTCAGTAAGTTGTTTATCCAAAGGATAATTTTCAATTACAATTATTGAGTCAAAAAGTTCTTCTTTAGAATCTATTACACTCCATGACTTGATATCTACCAATGACACATTTTCATATTTCATTCTTTCCTTTAAAGTCCCATCAATTTCTTTCAAAAGTTCTAATATAATTTGTTCTGACTTCTCAGACGTTCGAACTCTAAGAGGAATAGTATTTTAAATAATCCTACTATTTCCTCAATACCTTTGATCTCTGCATTTCTACCTGATACAGTTGTACCAAAAACTATGTCATCCGTATTATTATATCTTTGTAGCAAAATGCCCCATACACTGTAAAAGAAAGCAGCAAGAGTTATTCTATTTTCTTTTACAAAATGGTTTATACAATTTGTTAATTCTTTATCCAATGAAAAAACATAACGTTCAGTTGCAACTTGATTAGTTGGGCTACCTGAGGATATATGTAGCATTGTCTTACTATCAAAACCTTCTAAATACTTTGTCCAATAAATTTTCTGTTCTTCTTGATTCTGATGTTGATGCCACTTTAGAAACTCTTTAAACGAATTCTTCTTTACTTTTTCTGGGATATTACCATCATATAAGAGATTGTAAGCTTTAAAAAACTCTTTAAGTATAATACCATTACTCCAACCATCATATAAAATATGATGATTGCTTATAATCAACACAGATTCATTGTCATTAAGCTTTATCAATGTAACTCTAAAGGGTTCCATGCTGATATCTATTTTTTCAATTTGATCCTTTTCCTTAATCTCATAAACTTTCTCTTCTTTCTCTAGGTCATCTAAATCTGATAAATCGTGTATTCTAATAGGTACTCTATACTTCTTCAATACGATTTGTAGAGGTTTTCTGAGCTTTTCCCATCTAAAAACTGTTCTAAGCATTTCATTGGCTTCAATAACATAGTTCCATGCTTTTTTCATCACTTCCAAATTTATCTTTCCACTAATTTTCAAACATAATTGTTCAAAGTAATAATTATCTTCTGAATTTTTTAGATAGTGAAACAGCATACCTTCTTGCATAGGGGTTAATGAAAAAATATTCTGGACATTTTGATTATCAATTTTTTTATCTTTAGTATTCATAATAATTCTCCTTTCTTTATACATTTGGATCCGTTTAAAAAGCAAAAATTCAAGAAAATTATTTTTGTTTGTATAGTTTTGCATACAATATATTTACTTGCTTAAATAGTAATAGTTTATTTAAACTATCCAATAAGAAATTAAAGGAATTTATATCTTAAATTACTACAAGCCATTTTATTAAATTTCGTCAAATTTACTACAATTCCTTCATACTTTTTTATTATTCGCAATTATTTTACTTTTAGAAACATTAATTAGACAAGAACTATAAAAAAACAAAAAATCCATCTTACCTGAAATTAATCTCAGATAAGATGGATGCAATATTAAGATAAAGTTCACAGGTAAGATTAAAAGCTAAATCACATGAGAAAGATTTTTAATACTTAAATGAAAAATGAGCCAAATACTATTGGCTCATAATCCTCTTACTAAACCAAAACTTTCTTAACACATTTCTCTCCTACAAATACCAATACCCATTTCAGAAGTTTCTTCTTTTCTTGTAGTTCTTTTGCCATGCTATAAGTTATGAGTTGATTTTTACCATTCTCAACCATCTCTGCAACTAATTGATCTCCCTTTTTCTCATAATCTTTCTTTTTTATATACTTTAACTCAATCAATCCCTCATAAAATTCTTTTTTACCAATCCGGCTAAAGAAGGCTATATCAATATATCCACCATTAGCTTCATACTCGCTTTTGACATAATAGAGTTTGCTTAGCATTAGAAAAGTAATAAAGATCAATTTGACATATTTCTCATCAAAATTTAGATAATCTCGATTAGATAAGTCTTCTAAGGTTTGCTCAATCAACTGGATGAATGTATCCAGATTACCGTTTAATGCAATTTGATCAATACTATTTTCAATCTCAAAAGTCTCTAATTTAGGTTCTATTGGTTCTATAAGAATTTGACTAAAGAAGTTAAAATAGAGTTCTTTGATTACATAATTAGGTACTTTTAATTTGATCCGAGTTAATACTTCTTTTTCAATTGTTAAGAATCCCATATAAAATAGTAATGAAAGAAAATCACTCGTTGTAAACTCTTTAGCCAAACTAAATTCTCTAGTGATGGTTGTAATCTGAGGTTCACCCTTTAGAATTCTCTCCAATATCTTATAATTCCGCTCTTGATTTTTCAGTGTAAAAAGTTTTTGCATTTTTGAATAGTCACTGGATATATTAATATCAATCAGATCTTTTGGAGGTTTTCTAGTCTTTTGATAGGTATTTAGATAATATAAAATCATGTCACTGTTAAATACTCTTTGCTCTACATCTTCATTGAATAAATAGCCATTATAGTAATTTTTTAATTCTGGCATCAATTGATTCACATCAGTCATATCTACAGTTGCTTCTAATAATGATAAAACTTCTGTCTCTGTAAATCCCATCATTTCATTAAGATTAGGATCACGGGTCAGATTAGAGGATATATTAAATCCACTGGTCAAGCTATCTAAAGTAATCGGGCTTACTCCTGTAACAAAAATCCGGTCAACAACCCCCATAGCTGTTCCAGTCTTTAAAACTTCATACCATTTACGAACAAAGCCAGTTTTACTTATTGTCTCCTCAAATACTTCCACCTGAAAACTTAATAAATCATTGGCAAAATGATCATACTCATCTATCAATACGTAAATTTTACCATCTATTAAATACTTTACTTCTGTTAGAAAAAAACTCAATAGATTTGCTGGTTCTTCCTCTAAAGGTAATTCGAACGTTAACTGATATTTCTTTTTAAAATCATTTATTCCATCCAAAATTTTTCGTTTAAATCCACTTACTAAACTTTTACGTTCAGATGATTGAATACCTGAAAAATCAAATTTAAGGATATAATAGCTATTAGCGTCTGGAGTCGGATTTTCTCCAATATATAAGCCATTAAAAAGTTGATCAAATTGAGCTTTGGTATTAATATCATAATAGCTATCTAACATTGATAAAAAGAGACTTTTTCCAAATCTTCTGGGTCGTAAAAAGAAAACATATCTTTCACCATAACCTTCTAAGATTTCAATATATCTAGTTTTATCAACATATATATAGTTGTGTAATCTTACATCTTTAAAACTACTTATACCATAAGGAATCCTTTTTTCGTTTTTCACTAGAATTCCTCCTTCCACAAATTGATAAAAAATATTGACTCTCTCATTATACCACATAAGAAAGATTTTTAGTAACTTAAATGAAAAATGAGCCAATTACTATT
>DAOVRZ010000138.1:0-11204 GCA_030627905.1 Halanaerobiales bacterium | reverse complement strand
TCAGTAAAAATATTTTAAAACAATTATCAAACCGAGATTTACAGAGATTTGATGAGAAGTATATTAAGATTATCCTTTTTGGCAATCTTGTTAGTGGTGAAGTTTATAAGATTTATAGTGAAAGAGAGGTTGAAGATGGTTATATTGATCTCTTTTTAGAAAAGGATAGTCGCTATCCAGATATCAAGTATGAATGGTTATGGGAACTAAAATATCTTAAAAAAGAGGATAAATCCAGGTTAGAGCAGATTAAAAAAGAAGGTTTAAAACAACTTGAAGAATATTCATCCAGTAAAAAGTTTGTGGATAAAAAGAATTTGAAGAAAGCTTTGATAATTTTTATTGGTAAAGATGAATATGAGATAGTTGAAGTTGTAGAATCTTATTAGTATTGTCTGATATAGGTTTTATTCCTAACTTCAATAATTTGAAGGATTTTACCACAGACTGTCGAAGTAATTACTTTAAAGTTAAAATTACATATTTCTCCGAGTTTGTTTTTCCTAAGGATGTATAAGCTATGGTGACAAACCGATAGGGTTTGGATGGAAACGTCCCGGCCTCCTGGTGGAAAGGAGATGATCATGACTTTAGGCAAATAGTGGACTTTAAGTCCATTAGTTGTTGTATTTTATTGTCAAGATTTAAAAACTCTTTTCATTGTGAAAAAGAGTTTTTTTATTTTTTAGAAAAGGGAGGTAAAGAAAATAAAAAATTTTTTATTGATTCTATTGCTAGTAATTTTTACTATTTCAGGATTTTTCTTTTATCAAAATAATCAGATTGCAGAAATACGAGACAAACTTGATGAGGGAGAGACAGCCAGTAGGTTAAAAAAGTTTGAAGAGCAGGATATCTTACGAGTCTATCTTGTCAAAAGTGAAGGTACACCTCAAAAAATAATCCAAAAAATTTCCACTAATGGATTTGTGGATACGATTACGATGATGGTGACTATTGATTTTGATACAGAAAGAATAGAGAGTGTAGAAATATTAAAACACACAGAGACAGAGGATTATGGCGGATATGTTATTGAAGACTGGTTTTTGAATCGTTTTAAGGGTAATGAAGCCAGCCAAACTCTCACTCTTGTAAAAATGTTTAAGAAAAAAACCAATGAAATTGTGACTATAACAGGAGCAAGTAAAACCAGTGCTGCGGTTGTAAATGGAGTTAATTTATCATTACAAAACTTTTTAAGAATAAAGGGAGGTCTAAATTAAAATGAATGTTAAAGCGAAAGGGATAAGAGTTTTATTATTAGTAGCAGTAATGATGTTAGTTTTAAGTTTTGCGACATATGCAGAGGAAAATGTTTTGATTACTGGATTTAATGATGGGGATATTGAGTTAAGTGTTCAGGATTTAAAAGAGCTAGCAGCAGTTAATGTGGACGTTGTATCAGTTAATTCAGCTGGTCATGAGAAGAAGTATTCTGTTACTGGGCCAACTCTTCACGATATTCTAACCAAATTTGGTAAATCCCAAAAAAATTTAGAAGCAATTAGACTTATCGCAGGAGATGGTTATTCTATCGAAGTACCAGTTGAAGTCTTAAAAAGCAGACAGATCATCCTTGCTTATACTATTAATGGGAAACCTCTTGATGAAAAAACAAAACCTGTAAGAGTAATTATCCCTGAAGAAAGATCTATGTACTGGATTAGAAACTTAGTTAAAATTGAAATTATTAAGGAAACAGAAAATGTCTCAATCAATGAGATTAACTTCTTAGAAACAGCAATTGCAGAAGTAGAAACAGTTGATTATACCTACTATGATAGTGAAGATAAAGCTGTTCAGATACAGACATTGTTTACATATCTGGCTTTGGAAGGTGATTTTAGAAGTGTGTCGCTTAAGGCTGTTGATGGTTTGACAAAGAATGAGGATAAGGGCATTTTCATTAATGGCTATATTAAAATAACTGGTACTGATACACCACTCTTTTTATCACCTGATCTACCAAAAGGCATGTATGTAAAACATCTTCTATATTTTAACTGTGGGGATTCAGCAGTATTTTCTTTGACCAAAGGTGTAGAAGGTTTAAATAAAACAATTGTAGATGAAATTACAGGAATTAGTATGACTACACTTTTCGATACTATTGGTTTAATTAAAGCAGACATGTATCGTTTAACTGCAAATGATGGTTATTCGGTAGATATTTCATATGATGATATGACAAAAGGAATTGTCTATTTAGATGATAAAGGACGGGTTAGAAGTTATTTCAGTGGCTTGGATAAAAGTACTAAAGTTAAAGGTTTGTTGAAGATTGAGGCTTTGAATCAATAGTGAACTCGTCCAGTTAAAGCTGAAGATTAAAAACAGTTCCCACCACTTATAGAAGTGGGGGTTTTATCTCAAAAGATAAATGGAGGGTCTGGAGATGAAAAAATTGCTATCAAGGTATTCAATGTTTGATCTGGTCATCATAGCTTTAATGGCATGTTTGGGTATTGCTATTAAACCACTTGTTGTACCTCTAGCTCATATTATTACCGGACCCTTATATATTCCAGGAGGAGTAATTGCTGGTGGGTTTTATATGATGTGGATGGTATTAGGGGCTGGCCTCATTGGTAAACGGGGTACAGCCACCTTAATTGCTCTTGTTCAAGCGATTGTCATTCTTTCTTTAGGAATATTTGGCACTCATGGTTTATTGAGCTTATTTACATATATCTTACCTGGAATCGCAGTAGATATTGTTATATTGTTTACAGGACGTAAAGGCTGTGGTTCGGGGTGTTGCTTTTTGGCAGGGGTTGCTGCCAATATAAGTGGAACTTTTTTAGTTAATTTGGTATTCTTCCGTCTGCCACTATTACCTTTAATTTTAAGTCTGAGTAGTGCGGCTTTATCAGGTGGTTTGGGAGGCATCATCGCATATAGTATGATCAGACAATTAGTCCGATATAATGTTGTTAATCTGGAGCATTAGAGGGGAGTAAGTGATAATGAATAAAAAAGTGTTAATAGCTGTAGTTGTTTTATTGGTAATTGTTGCTGTCACTGCCTACTTAAACAGAGGTGATCTGGCATTAAAAAAAGAGATGCAGGATAATGCTATTGTCTCTTTAAAAGTTGGCGATGAGCAGATTCAGATGGATATGAAACAGATTTTAAAACTCAATGTCGAAGATTTTGATGCTACGATAAAAAGCAGTGGAAAAGACCCGCGACCAGTTATTTATCGTGGAGTGGCTTTAAAAGATATATTTGCGGCAGTAAACTTGGATATCAGTGATAAAAGTAAGGTTATTGTTAAAGCCGTTGATGGATATACTGTAGCTTTAAATGTAAAAGAGGTATTGGATGATGAAAATGTTTATTTAGTGTTTGAAAAGGATGGCAAATCATTGGGTAAAAAAGAAGATGGTGGATCAGGGCCATATCAGGTTATTATTCGTAAAGATGCATTTAGCCAGAGATGGTGCAAATTTGTCTCAGCGGTCGAGGCAAAGTGATTTATTCTATAGAAGTTAGGAACTTAAGTTTCCGTTATTTCAAGCAGAAGAGACTAATTCTTGATGACATTAGCTTGAAAATAAATAAAGGCGAGGTTGTTGCTATTGTTGGATTAAGTGGTAGTGGAAAAAGTACTTTATGCTATTGTTTAAGTGGGATTATCCCTAATGCACAACAAGGAGAGATGACAGGAGAAGTTTTAATTGAAGGGACTTCGACTACTAAAATGACAATTCCCACTATTGCTACTAGAGTGGGAATTGTTTTTCAAAATCCGGATACTCAGTTGTTTTTTCCGACTGTGGAGGATGAATTGGCCTTTGGTCCGGAAAATTTATGTATTGAGAGTGAAGAGATTGGCAAAAGAATTAGTGAAAGCTTAAAACTTGTTGGTATGGAAGCATTTCGCTATAAAAGTCCACATCATCTTTCAGGAGGACAAAAACAACTTATCGCCTTAGCATCTGCACTTACTTTGAAACCAGAGATTTTAATCTTCGATGAGGCTATGTCACAGATTGATAAAACAGGTAAAAAACTGATTAAAGATGTAATTCTCGATTTAAAAAAAGCTGGTAAGAGTGTAATAATGGTAGAGCACGATCTAAATAATCTAGATATTGCTGATCGAATACTTGTTTTACAGCAAGGGAGGATTAGAGATTTTGAAGGAGAATTATAATAAAAATAAGCCATTTATTAAAGTAAATGATATATCTTATAGCTATGTTAAAGAAGAGCGGATTATTAATAATTTGAGTACAAGTTTTTATAAAAATCATTTTACAGCTATCGTTGGGTCAAACGGGAGTGGTAAGACTACTCTTGGAAAACTTCTTGTAGGAATATTTAAAACACTTAGCGGTCAAGTTTTACTTAATGGTCAAGATACTAAGAAGATGAGCCTTGGAGAGATTGGTCAGAAGGTAGGGTATCTTTTTCAGGAACCGGAACGGCAAATTTTTGCTCCATCTGTAAAAGAAGAGATTGGATTTGTTTTGGATTTTAAAGGATATCCGGGTAAAGAAATCGAAAAAAAAATTAATCATATGTTGAAATTGTTTAAGTTAGAGGATCTTAAAGATGATTTTCCTTTTCAGCTGAGTAGAGGGGAAAAACAGAGATTGGCTCTTGCATCCATTCTTATTAATGAACCAGAATTTTTGATTTTAGATGAACCAACCACAGGACTTGACTTTAAACGAAAAGGTGAGTTGACTACAATTTTACAAGAATTGAAAGATCAAGGGCTTGGTCTTATAGTGATCAGTCATGATGAAGAATTTGTCAGAGAAAATGCTGACAGGGTGATAGAACTATCAGGGGGTGAGATCATTGGTGATAGATCCACGAGGTAAATTAATAATGGTTTTTGCACTCTCAACCCTGGCTGTTTTTTTACAAGATCTAAAACTCCTAACTTTGGTATTATTGGTTGGTGTGGGGCTTACATATTTGATGGGAGGAAACTTTAATTTTTTAAAAAAGTTTAAGAGAATTATGTGGTTATTTGTGGGCATTGCGATTATCCAGAGTATTTTTTCTCCTCAGGGAACAGTTTTGTTTTCAGTTGGAGAATTTTCTATACTTACGATTGGTGGTTTAGAAAAAGGGGTTAGATTTTTTTTGAGGATTCTGGCAATCATTATCCCTGCTACTATTATGGGAAGTTCGAGTACTCGTGAAATTATTCAAGCTCTGGTTCAGTGGAAAATTTCTTATGAGATTGCTTTTATGGTCTCTCTAGCTATCCGTTTTTTACCTTTATTAGGAGAAGAGGTTAAAGATACTTTTATTGCTATTCAGCTTCGTGGTATTGAATTGGATAAAATTCCTTTAGGCAAAAGAATAAAAATTTATTCATATCTTTTAATGCCGATTTTATCAGGAGTAATTTTAAAGGCGCGGGAAATTTCTACTGCAATGGAGACTAGAGCCTTTAGAGCTTATCCAACAAGAACAAGTTATATAAATTTGAAGTTAAGAAGAATAGATTATATGGTAATGTTTTTGAGTGTTTTATTTGTATTTTTTATAATAAGCATGAATTATGTATTTTAAGGATATTTTGAAGGGGGGTATTTAAGATAAAAAATATATTTAGAAAAGCAGAGGAAAAGGTTTTGATCACTGGATTTAGTGATGGAGATATTGAGTTTGGTGTTGAAGATTTAAAAAAATTTGAAGTTGTTAGTATGGATTTGGTTACTCTTAACTCTTCAGGTAATGAGTTAAAGTATTCCATAGCGGGTTCATTATTTGATGACTTTCTCAAAAAAAATGATAAATCTCAAAATAGTCTGGAAGCAATAAGATTAGTGTCAGGGAATGGTTATTCTATTGAAATCCCTGCTAAAACCCTAAAAAGTAAAAAGATTATCCTTGCATATATTGTAAATGGACAACCGCTCGATAAAAAATCGAAACCTGTACGGGTAGTTATCCCTGAAGAGAGATCAATGTATTGGATTAAAAACCTAGATAAAATTGAAATTATCAAAGAAACAGCAAATGTAGCGATAAAAAAAGTACACTTTTTAGAAACTGTTATTGAAAATATAAAAAAAGTTGATTATAACTATTATGATAGTAACGATAAAGCTATAGAAGTCCAGAGATTATTTAAGTATCTGGCTATGGAAGGTGATTTTAGAAGAGTGTCAATTCAGGCTGCTGACGGGATGAAAAAGAACGAGAATAAGAATATTTTTACCAATGGATATATTAAGGTAACGGGTATTGATGTACCTCTCTTTTTATCACCAGATATTCCAAAAGGGATGCATGTTAAAAATCTACTGCATTTTAATTATGATGATTCAGTAATCTTTTCTTTGAGTAAAGGATTAGAAGGTTTAAAGAAAACAATTTTAGATGATATAGAAGGAATCAGCATGATTGAAATTTTCGATAAACTTGATTTAATGAAAGCAGAAAATTACCGGTTGATCGCCAAAGATGGTAATTTTATTGAGCTAACTTATGATGATTTGAAAAAAGGAATTCTTTATTTAGATGATAAAGGTTCTGTTACAAGCTATTTTATCTGTTTGCCAATAAATACAAAAGCAAAAAGATTAATGACGATTGAAGCTTTGAATCACTAACAAATAAGAGGTGAAAAAATGAATTTCAAGTTAATTGTTTATGCAATAATAATATTAATTTTAGGAATTTTTGTAGGAAGATTTATTAGTATATATTTTTTCTCGACCACTTCCTCACTTTATATCCCTGAATTAACTATAATAGGTGATGTTCAAAATCCTTTAGATATGACAA
The DNA here is from genome assembly GCA_030627905.1 of Halanaerobiales bacterium. Lineage (GTDB taxonomy): Bacteria > Bacillota > Halanaerobiia > DY22613 > DY22613 > JAGMES01. The sequence goes on along the minus strand of DAOVRZ010000138.1, from coordinate 4,442 downwards.
CGCTAGAGGAATTTCAATTAAAAAAATTTACATACAAAGGTGATACTTACGAGGGGGTAGTATTACAGAATTTGATTGGAAAAACTGAGCCGTTTGTTGAAAATTTTGATATTCAACTTGTGGGCAATGATGGATTGGTGGCACAGTTTTCAGGAAAAAATCTTACTGGCTGTTTTATAACTTTTACAGATAAGAATGGCTGGGAAGCTATTAATCTTAATTACCCAGTTAGTAGTAATGTTAAAAAATTAAAAGAGATTTATGTTGTCTCAAGAGAATTATCGTGGGATTATGGGATCAATTTTATTACTTCTGACGAAAATTTAAAAAATGTGACTCCCGGTCAGTTACTTTCGAGTACTTATAATTCTTATCTTAAGTTTGAGGGAATTTCTAAAGTAACAAAAGATGATCAGACATATCAGACGAGTATTTTTACAAGAAGACGAACTATTCAAATTGAAGATATTTTAAAAAGGGATAATCTTTTAAGTGAAAATAGTGGACAGATGCTAGTTATTGGTGCTAAGGGAGAGATGGCTTTTCATAAGGATGGGTTTTTGGAGATAAAGGATAATCAAATAGACTATCTTTCTACAGAAGAAAAGCTTATTAATGATGTGAAGGGAGTTATTTTAAATCCACCTTCTCTTTACAATACTGATACATATTACGATGCTTTGCATTACCTTGAAACAGGAAAAAGAGTGTTAATAATTATAATGGATGGTTTTGGTTATCACCAATATGAATATGCACTCGAAAATAATTTTGTACCTTTTATTTCGACTCTGAAAAAGGTAAAACAGGCTCTTTCGGTCTATCAACCAGTTACAAATGCTGGAATGGCTGCAATATTGACAGGAGTAGGGCCAGCGGAAAACGGAGTATATTCTAGAAAGCAAAAAGATATGCTCGTTCCAGATCTTTTTGCAGTTGCTAAAAAATCTGGCAAAAAGGGATTATTGATCGAAGGCGATATTAAGATACTTAATACTGGTATAGAGCCTATTTTAAACTTAGACGATAATGGAAATGGAACCATAGATGATGAAATACTTAAATCTGCTATTGAAAACATATCGGAAGATATTCAGTTAGCGGTAGTTCATTTTCACGGAATTGATGATCAGGGTCATAGTTCTGGAGATTTATCTCGGGAGACTATGGAGGTTATTAAGCGGACTGATGATTATATAGCTCAATTGGTTAAAAATTTCTCTGGTAAAGTTATTTTAACTGCTGACCATGGAATGCATAAAACTCCCGAGGGTGGAGCTCATGGAACGTTTAGATTCCAGGATTTGTTTGTACCTTATATTATTACTGATGGTGGTAAGTGAGAGAGGATTAATTTTATCTTTAGAAGGAGGTTTTACCATGAAAGTATTTTCAGTTTTTGGTATCAGCGGGACTGGGAAGACTACAACAATAGAGAATATTATTCGAGAACTAAAAAAAAGGAGATATTCAGTAGGATCAGTAAAAGAGATTCATTTTGAGGAGTTTGCCATTGACTTAACTGGTTCAAATACTGACCGTCATCGTAAAGCAGGTTCAGAATTGGTGACAGCGAGGGGATTTCATGAAACTGATATTCTTTATCCTGAAAAGCTGTCTATAGATGAAATACTTTCTCATTATCATCATGATTATGTAGTCTTAGAGGGAGTAATTGATCGAAGTTTTCCCAGAATCATTACAGCCAGTACAATTGAAGAGATTGATGAGCGGATTGATGGTTATGTTTTTGCCATCTCCGGGAGGATTGCTAATGAACTCAGTGAATACCGTGGATTGCCAGTAATCAACTCAATGACCGACGTTGATGTGCTGGTTGATCTGATAGAAGAAAAAGTTTTTCATAAATTACCTGACTTCCCAGCTAAATGTTGTAAAGCTTGTGGTTTAGATTGTAGAGAGTTAGGTATAAAAATTCTTAAAGGAGAAGCAAAGCGGGAAGATTGTGTTATTTCAAAGGGAAATGTAAAACTTTTTATTGATCAAAAAGAGGTTGAGATGGTTTCATTTGTGCAGAGAATACTTAGAAATGCTGTTTTGGGGGTAGTAAAAGAGTTGGATGGTTATAAACCTGGAGTGAATATTGAAGTTAAGATTGATGGAAATATTGATGAATGATGGTTTGAAAAATAGTATAGTCAATATAGATGAGTATCATATTCTGAAAAAATTTAAGAGTAAAAAGAATCAGGTTTTTTTAGTAACAGGAATAGAGGGTGAAACCAGGAAAGAGGTTTTTGTTTTAAAAAAATTCCGGAATAATATTGAAAAAGAAGCCTATTGGTTAAATTTATTAAAAGAACAAGGCATATTAGTTCCTGAAATTTTCGCTCAAGGTGAGGATTATCTAATTCTTGAGTATCTGCAAGGTGAGACTTTATGTGATTGTTTTACTAGGCAAGAAGATTTGGGGAATAGTATTGACCAATTGGTCTTGGATAGATTCTTTTGTTGGCTAAAAGAATTTTATCAAACAGTGAGAGTAGAGCAAAACTGGATTTTGGGTGATGTGAATCTTAGAAACTTTATCCTCGACGAGAAGAATATGATTTATGGAATTGATTTCGAAGAATGCTCATTAGGAGAAATTGAAGAAGATGCAGGTAAAATATGTGCTTTTGCTCTTACATATACGCCAGCTTTTACACTTTGGAAAAGTGAGCTCACAAGAGTTCTTATGGGGGGGCTTGTAAGGGAGCTGGCCCTTGATTTCGATTTAGTGAAGAATGAGTTTTCTAAGGAATTAGAGGCTATTAACTTGAGAAGAGAGTTAGATATTCCTCAAAGAATAATTTCACGATTTTGAAAAATTAAAACGTTAACGAAATAAAGCTCAGACAAAGACGTCTGAGCTTTATTTCGTTAACGTTTTAAGGTTTATATGGGCAGGTATATGGGCACGAGTCGTTCAAGGTAGGAATACACTACTCACCAGTAATGGGACAAAGTACTACCTTTTTAGGAGTATTGTTAATCATAGATTTTTCGCCTCTTTTCTCAGGAAATAAGTTTAAAGAAGTATAATATATTATAATGATATCGATTTATCAACATAATAATTGATTCGAGACGATATAAAACAATAAATTTCTAAAAAACAATAAAAAATAAAATAAAATTAGATAATAAAGCAGGATATTGGCAAATTTTAAGGAATATTTCTTATATAAATAGAAACAGGGAAGGAAGATTAGTATGTTGGATAAACTGGAAGAACAGATTATACGATTAGATGGTGTAATTTCCGCTAAGATTTCTTTAAAAGATGATGGTGAGATTGATGAAATTCATGTAGTTTCACATAAAAGTCGTAATCCAAAAAATTTGGTTAGAGATATTGAAACACTTGTTCATATAAATTTGAGTAAAGAAATTGATCATAAAAAAATTTCTATTGCACAATTGAATATTAAAGAAGAAAACAATTCTTCGAAATATAGAATCGAAATTATTTCTATTAATAAACTGTATAATCGGCCAATATGCGAACTTCATCTATATTTAGGCGGTTTAGAGTTTAAAAAAAGATATGAAGGTCAAATTTATGAAACCATACAAAACTTAGTTGCTCAGACAGTGATAAATTCTTTAACAGATATTTTACCAGTAAATATTCAATTGGAATTAAAAAATATGTTTTTCACAGGGATAAATAATGAAATTATACTTATAGAACTTTTTTGGATTACAATTAATGACGGGTTTATAAGGAGAGAGCCGTTAATTGGTACTGCGTATGTTAAAAATGAATTACCTATGGCTGTTGGACAAGCCCTTTTAAACGCGATAAATCGCAAGATACATATCTTGTTAGCTGATTAAGTCTTGTTTGACGGTTATTATATACAGACGAGCGGAAAACTTAAAAATTATGAGCTTAGCCGACCAATGATGTGAGCTTAGTTTTTTAAAGACTTTTGTCTTAAAAAATGTTCCATCGGAGGAGGCGAAAAAATGAAAAAGAGTTTTTGGGCAACATTATGGGTTATTATGATTACTCTTTTAAGCACTATTACTTCTTTGGCTATTGATACTGGCCTGTGGAAGAGATAATAAAATTATTTTTATAAAAGTAATAGCCGTCAGACTTTTTTAAAAGGAGGATTAGTAAATGCAGCATTTTAAAAAGAAATTAATTATTCCATATATTATGTTTATCTTTCTAATGTTTATTAGTGTTTTCACATATCTGGGATTAAATTATTTTAATCAACCTAGCTGGGCCAGCGTTTTATTTTTCTTCTGTTTATTCTTCGTAGTTAATAATTACACGTATTTGGCAAGGGAGCGGCCGTCAAGGTTGAGAATCTTATGAGGTGAAAGTCCTCTGTCATCAATTAGCCGATTCGGATGACTAGCATATCCAACGCGTGATGAGGTAACGAATCACGATGATGCTTGGAAGTAAAAGTCACGGCGGC
>DAOVRZ010000047.1:0-39918 GCA_030627905.1 Halanaerobiales bacterium | reverse complement strand
ATTTACTACAACGAGGACAATGGCTTCCTCCAGCTTTAGATTCAACATCTAGAATCAACATATTTTCTTTTTTTCGAAAAGTTAATACCTCTAGCTCTGGAATTTTTAGAATTTCTGTGATAGGATTGATTTGTGGCATCGTTAAGCCCACCTTATTGATCTATTTGATGGATACAAACAGATTCTATATGGAGGCTTTCGATGCCTTCTTTTATTTTAGTTTCACAACATTAATTATACACCCTCGTTCGCAAGTATTGTAATCGCTGACGGCGTTCGGCGATCAGCCACCATTAACCTAAGTGAGCTTGAAGATCGCCTTATGAGAAGCGCTAAGAAAGGACAATTCTGGATTGAAAACCCCCAAAGATCGCTTAGTAACAATTCAGCAGTTTATAATAAAAAACCCTCTGTAGACGAGTTCATGGAAGAATGGAAATACCTTATGAATAGCGGTACTGGTAAGCGCGGAATTGTGAATCGGGAAGGTTTGAAAAAACATGTTGAAAAACTTGTAAATCGTACTGCCGAAGTGGACTTTGGAGTAAATCCTTGTGGTGAAGTAATTCTAAAACCAAGGCAATTCTGTAACCTTAGTGAAGTTGTAATACGCACAAAAGACAGTTTGTATGATCTAACACAGAAAGTCAAGAATGCTGTCATTCTCAATATTCTCCAAAGCACCCTCTCTAACTTCCATTTCCTTGACGAAGAGTGGAAAAAGAATACTGAGGAAGAAAGACTTCTCGGTGTATCATTAACAGGGCTTCAAGATCACCCGATTTTATCTGAGGTATCCGATAAAGCGAAAATCTGGTTGGATACTCTGAGAAAAGTTGCTCAAAAAGTTGCTGAGGAATGGGCTGTTGATCTGAATATTAGTATTCCTGCTGCTATTACTTCTGTCAAGCCTAGCGGTACAGTAAGTCAATTAGTAGGTTCTGCTTCAGGAATCCACCCTCGCTTCGCTCCTTACTATATCCGCAGAGTGAGAATCGCGGCTCATGACCCATTAGCCAACATTTTAAAGATTATGGAGTTTCTTGTAATCCAGAAGTAAACCAAACTTGGGAAGATTACACGACTCTAGTCTTTGAGTTCCCTGTGAAGTCCCCCGCTGGCAGTACATTCAAAGATGATAAAACTGCTATTGAACAACTGGAATATTGGACAGATCATAACCCTTCAATCACTATTTATGTGCGTGAATATGAGTGGCTAGAGGTGGGTGCTTGGGTGTACAAGAATTTTGATCTAGTGACTGGTATCTCTTTCCTGCCTAGTAACGGTGGGGTGTATGAGCTTGCACCTTACGAGGAAATCACTGAGGAAGAATATGAAGAATTAATTAAGAAATTACCTGTGATCGACTTCAGTCTCTTATCATTATATGAACAACAAGACCAGACGCAAGGTTCACGGGAGTATGCATGTGGCGGCGGAACTTGCGAATTATAAAAAAACATTAATATTGATATATTATGTATTCAAAAGACCAGACTAAAATAGCTCTGGTCTTTCTGTTTCTCAATATTTAAATCAGCTTGAACTCTCTTCTTCTTCTTCAAAAACAGTTATTGCGAAATAAAAATTATTTACCAAAATCTCTTCATCATCAGCGACCACATAAACACAAACATTTTTTATTCCTGGAGTTTCAAAAGTTACTTCTAAAAAATTACTTTGTGTGACAAATTCTTCATCAAAACCGTCAACCTGCCAGTGGAACTTTGTATCGGTATCGACTTTTTTAGACGCATCAATAGATAACCAAATTCCAACTGGTTCATTAATTCATCTCCTCCACAGTAAGTATTGTGGGATTTTAGCTTTTATAGCTCATTATATTTTAGTATATTTAAGATAATTAAAACAACTACCAGTGTGCTAAGGACAGCAGTATATATCACACTGGTAGTCATTAATAAAATTATTCAGATGGTTCAATATTTACAACAAAGTGTAGTTCATTTGTCACGACAGAGCTATCATTAAATTCAGTTGAAACGACAATATTTTTAACTCCGGGTGTTGTAAATACAATGTCCTTAAGAATCCCGCCATATGTAATAAACTCTTCATCAAATCCTTCAACTTCCCAATGAAACTCTTTTACTAAATCTGGAGTTCCATATTCATGATAAAAGACGCAGATTGTTGCGGGTTCGTTTACAACTAAAGTCTCTGGTATGGTTTCAAAACCAGTTAAAAATAAGTGGTATTCTCTGTTACTGCATCCAGTAAAGACTAATACAATCAAAATAAGTATTGCTAAAGGTTTGATTAACTTCATCAATAATCCTCCTTTAATTTTTATGATTTAGTAACTAAGTCGAATATATCCCTTACCAAAAAGAATTTGTGAGTAAGTTTCGGTGTCAAAATTATGGTAGAAATAAATTTGAGTTTCACCTAATGTATCATCTTCATTAGTAATTAAATTGGTTGTATTAAAATCTCCTTTAATGGTAAAGTAGTCATTTTGCCAAGTAAAAGCACCATTAACAGTAAAGTTTATATATTTGCCCCAATCAAAGTCTTCTTCTCTTACAACTAATTTCCAGAACATATTGTTTGGAGTATTAGGATAATAGAAAATTATTGATTCATAGTTATACCATTTATAAGTCGAATTTACTTCAGCATAGTCTTGTCTTATTGTCCATTCATTTTCTCCAACTGTATAAAGACAATAAACCTCTGGAGAACCAGAATACCAAGGTTCTGACGTTATCGTGATCATAAGACCTACTAGTTCTTCATGATGAACGACAGTTCCATCATCTAAATCTAATGGTTTTACATTTGAATTTGAAATGGTTTTTGGTCTTATCATTCTAGGTATTCTTTCATTTACTCCGATAACAACTACAGGATATTCTGGGGGAGTGTCAGCAGGAAACATTTTTACATTACCATTTTCATCATAGCCCGGTAAAGCTTCTATTTCCATATCATCAATATCATATCTCATAGGAATAACATATATTGGTCCATCATACGTACTCCATTGTTCAAAGTGGACAGGAATTGAATCTACCAAATCATTTAGTGATACTTCTTCACCACAAAGTTGAATATTTTGTTTAATAAGATTTTCTACTGTTTTTCCTTCTTTAGTTGTTTTAGAAGCGATCATATCATATAAAACATCATAATCCCCATCAAACTTCTTCGCAACTTCTACTGCAAGTAACTCTTTAAATCCTTTATCTTCTGAAATAGCTCGTGCAAACATTGGAGCAAGCTTAATAAGATTTTGTTGTGCTTCTTCAGGTGTGTGTGTATTAATAATACTATCTGCTTTAGTTTCCAGTTCATCTAAGTCTATGAGATCTTCACTAACATTATCAACAAGATTCTGACCCCGGATTACCCCATGGGTCTGCAAAAACAATACCCCCAACACTTAAAACCAATAAAACCACCAAAACCAAAACACACACTAGCTTTTTCATATCGTCTCCCCCACTTCCCTCTAAAGTTTTTTATAAAATGAAGTACCCTTAAAATCTTTTTTTAAAGTCTTTTGAAGAGACTTAAAACATTCAAGTTTATGCTCATTAGTAACTTCCATTATTTTTCCTAAGACGTCGAACGCTAAAGTCAATGCCTCAGCTTGTTTAAAATATTCGAAAGAAAGGTAAAAAGTATCTAATGCAGTGAAAAGCTGATCTTCCCGTAATTCAATCATAGCTTTATTGTAGAAGGCTTTACCAACCTCTAACTCATTTGTATATTTTTCACCGATTATTTCTGCCTCATGTAAGTATTCTAGAGCTTTTACAGGAGTACCATCTTCTTCCAACACTAAGTAAATAACCGCCAAATTATTTAATATCTTTGGGCGATCTTTCTCTTCAAAATATTGTAACGCTTCTTCGCCTATTTCTATAGCTTTATCTAAATCCCCAAGGTTAAAATAATAAACACTATAACTATCTAGAATTTTACCTTTAGTTTTATCTTCTACCTCGTCAAAATGTGCTTTAGCTAATTCTAAATATTTTGAACATAGCTAACAAGCTTTAAACCCTTTTAGGTAAACCTCTATTCTAATTTAACAATAGGCAAACAGTAAAGCAAAAAGAGTAGGTTACCTACTCTTTTTGCTTTACTGTTTATTCAATTAACAATCTATTTTTTAAACTTGGCAAGAGCATCTGCTAGAGCAGTGTTAATCGATTCATTTTTATTCTGCTTATTTAGATACCGATTTACTTCTTTTTTGTTCATGGATTTCTTTTTTTTGTTCTTTCGTTCATTAAATTTTACTAGTTTTTCTCGATAACCACATGCACAGTAAAAGATTTTCTTCTCACCCTCGCCCTTAAGTTCCATCTTTTTACGACACTGAGGACATCTGGCATTGGTGGTCTGCGAGATAGACTTACGGTATCCGCATTCGCGATCCTGGCAAACATACATTTTCCCCTTTTTACCCTTGACCTCCAAAAGAAACTTTCCACATTCGGGACATTTTGTTTTGGTCATATTGTCATGCTTATAAGTAACGGAACTCGCGACAACTTTTGAAACCATCTTTGCTGCATAGTTCTTCATATTTGTAACAAATGTTTTGCCATCTTCTTTTCCCTTGCTTATTAACGTCAATTGCTGTTCCCATTTTGCTGTTAGCTCTGGAGATTTCAAGTCGTCGGGAACAAGCTCAATAAGTTGGATCCCCTTTGCTGTTGGAAAAATCTCTTTACCGTTTTTCTCCATGTAGAATGAGTTAAATAGCTTTTCGATAATATCGGCTCGGGTTGCTGGTGTTCCTAGGCCACTTGTAGTTTCAATAGTTTTTCGTAGAGCTTGGTTGTCTATATATTTTCCTGGATGCTCCATTGCAGATAGTAAAGTAGCCTCTGTATATCGCGCTGGTGGTTTTGTTTTGCCATTGATGGATCTTGCAGAATTGATTTTGACGCTGGCCCCTTTTTCTACGTGTGGCAAATTTTGTTCTTTTTCGTCATTGTCAGTCTCATCATTCAGATTGTTCTGACCGTCATAAATTGCTTTCCAGCCTCTTGCTTTGACGATTTTACCTTTGGCATAGAATACTTCTTCCTTTACTTCAATCTTCACAGTTGTCTGCTCATATTCATAAGGTTTACTTAACACAGCAATAAATCGTTTAATTACCAAATCATAAACTTTTCTTTCTTCTGGGCTTAAGTTGGCCAAATTAACATACTGCTCTGTGGGGATAATAGCATGATGATCGGAAACCTTTTTGTTATCTACAAAACGTTTAGTCACATTAAGTTTATCCTTCATAATAGAACGAACCATAGATGCATACGGCCCCACTGCTATACCCTTTAATCGTTCAGTAAGAGTGGGAACAATATCTTCAGTAATATATCTTGAATCAGTTCTAGGATATGTAAGCACTTTATGATTTTCATAAAGCCTTTGCATAATCTTGAGAGTTTGCTTAGGTGAAAATCCATACCTTCTATTTGCATCCCTCTGTAACTCGGTAAGGTCATAAGCCAATGGCGGCAAATCTCTTTTAGCTTCTTTTTTTACATCACTAATTTTGCCTGTTTGTCCATTCACTTTTGATACAATTCCATCAGCTTTTTCTTTTTTATTAATCCTAATTTGACCGTTTGTGCTATCTTGCCAACGAACTGTGAAATCCTTTAACTTAGCTTCCACAGTCCAGAAATCCTTTGGTACAAAGCTTTTAATCTCATTTTCTCTTTGCACAATCAACGCCAAAGTGGGAGTCTGTACCCGTCCAGCCGAAAGTTGTGCGTTATATTTACAAGTTAATGCCCTGGTAATATTCAATCCAACCAGCCAATCAGCCTCAGCGCGACATTGCGCTGACTGATATAATTTATAATAATTTTCTCCTGGTTTTAAATTCCTAAATCCGTCTTTAATCGCTTTATCAGTTTGAGAAGAAATCCATAATCGTTTAATAGGTTTCTTAAAGCCAACTTTGTCAATAATCCATCTTGCAACAAGTTCTCCTTCACGACCTGCATCTGTAGCGATAACCAGTTCAGTTACGTCAGATCTCTTCAATAAACCTCTAACCACGCCATATTGTTTTGAAGTTTGCTTGATTACCACCAATTTCATTTTGTTAGGAAGCATTGGAAGATCTTCCAACCTCCATGATTTATATTTATCATTATATACTTCTGGGTCAGCCAATGTCACCAAATGTCCTAAAGCCCATGTAACAATATATTTTGCACCTATAAAACATCCATTGCTCTTTTGGTTACATCCTAGAACTTTTGCTATTTCCCGACCTACTGATGGCTTTTCTGCCAATACTAATGTTTTGCCCATTAAGTTACCTTCCTCTCTGCACTCATAACAAATACTACTCTGTATCGTTAATGTGTCCATAATAATTATAATATAAATTCGCTGCTTTGTAAAATTTCCTTATTCCCTAAAAAAAAGACTTTTCACCCTTTTAGGATCAAAAGTCTTTGGAAATGTTTTATCTTTAGAGATAAGACCCCCACTTCTATAAGTGGTGAGAATTATTTTTAATCTTCAGTGGGGGTAGAATCCCCTACTGAAGCCCCAATGTTCAGCTTTAGCTGGACGAGTTCACTTTTTTCTTCGTCTTTCTCTAATCTTCACTACTTTTCCCGAAAAAGCAAGACCCAGTTCGATTATCTCTTTTACACCTTCTCTTACTAATTCCTGACTATACTTTCTTTCCTCAATTTGCTTTAAAGCTTTATCTAAAGCTTCATCTAAAGTTTCGTGTCTATAATTATTAACTTTTTTAAACTCCATAACAATCCCTAATCTGTTCTTATCTTTTGGAATCAACATAACATCATAACGGCCATAACCACTCTCACGATTTGATTTGACCTCATATTGGTCACTTAAATAAACTAACATTCCTAAAACAAATGCATGATATACCTTTTCAGGTTCTTTTCCACCAGTATCAAATATACTCATACTATTAATTACAAATTCCTGAAAAATAACTTCGAATGTTTCTATATCACCAGAAGTCAAACTATTTAATAATATGTCTAATTGCTTATTCTCAATACTCTCCTTAAACCAAGTACGAATTATATTCTCAAACAAATAAAAAACTTCCTGATTTGGAATCCGTAAATCACAGATCAATTTTCCTTTTTCTAACGCTACATTTTCAGCTTTCAAATAACCACTTAAAAGAAAAAAACTCCATATATAATCACTGTGTCGATCAATTTCACCATAAACAATGTCCTCAGAAATTTCCTTTTGTATTGAATTGCCCTTTAATAATAACTCTAAATCTTCTTTAACTTCCGCATGTCTACTAATCAATTTTTTGATTAAATTATTACTACTGGTATTTACCCAATATGCTCTTATTTCTCCATTATTCTCAATATATTTTATAATTGACCAGGGGTTATAAACAATTTGGCCCCCAAAACTATAGCCGTTATACCATTCTTTTACCACAGCTAATTTATCTTTCATTCCGTAATATTCTAAAATATCTTGAGTTTCTTCTTCGAGTAAACCAAAATATTTGTTATATTTAGAATTCAAAAGTGTATAAACACTTAAATTATTTAACCCTGAAAAGATGCTTTCTTTAGCAACACGTAAAATTCCTGTTAATATTCCCTTTTTTAAAGAAGTATTATCTTTTAATCCACCGCTCAAAAAATTTCTCATGAACTTAATAATACTATCATAAAATCCATTTAAATATCCACTTTGAATAGGAGCATCGTATTCATCAATCATAATAAATACTTTTTCTTGATAATATCTTTCTAGATACTCAGATAAATCTTTTAAAGTCATTTCATAATTAACTAAATCTGCCTGACCTTTGATAATTTTTGTATAGTTTTCTTTTTCAAATTGATCAAGTACACTACTTTCTAATAAATAATCATGATTTTTATAGAGCTTAGAAATAGTTTTTATTAAACTTTTATATGCTTGTTCCTTATTGTCCTGTTTGACATCTTTAAATGTTAAATAAATCACTGGATATTTTCCCTGATGTTTGTTATAATCTGTGCCAGCATTTTCAATTTTCAAATCTTTAAAAAGATAATTTCTGTCTTCATCAGATTTCTCAAAGAAATATCTAAGCATAGATAAATTAATGGTTTTGCCAAACCGTCGAGGTCTTGGGAATAACATAACTTCTGCACCAGTATCAAGAATCTCTTTTATAAGCAAGCTTTTATCTATATAATAACAATTTTCATCTATCAATTTTTTATAATCACTTATTCCTACTGGTAAAATTTTTGCCATAATTCACCTCCGTAAAAATTAATTAATCAGCGATGATATCCTATCTTGAAATTTCCAATAACAACCTTTAAATTGTTTACACAATCACAACTTCGCCAATTTATGCAAGATTACCTTCTGTGAAAAAAAAATTTTAACTATTTCATAAACACAATGAAAATATATTTTATCTATACACATTTTATCATACTAACGATGTATTTGGAATTCAATTTTGATTATTAAGCATAGACATAGTAAAGGTTCTAAATACGATAACGGTACTTTTGGGCTTTTCGCCATAATTCTGTAATATTTCCTGATTCCCTTAATCAAAAAAGAGTAGGTAATCTACTCTTTTAGTTAAAATGTTTATTTAATTGTTAGTGTTTTCAGTAACCTCAATAAACTGAATTTCCAACTCTTTCAAAAGATTTTCCACCTCTTTATACGTCACTCGCTTAGACTGTTTTTCTCTTAATCTAACCTTGTACTCATCTGTTTCTAAATTTGTAAGTTTTTCCTTCAACTTCTCCAAATCAACCAATTTATCATTATAATAAATCTGATTCTCCTTAACCAATATTTCTATACATCCCAAAGAATCCTCATTTGACTTAAAAGCAGGAATAATTGAGCCTGGAAAAATATTTCGAAGATTAAAACCCAGATTATTTGCAAGCACTAAAGCCAACATCAATAAGACGACAAACACTATTAAAAACTTTACAAGACCTTTCATTTAATCACCTCTTCTAAAATACTTTTTGTGGGTTAATCATAATATGTATTCACTAATAAATATTTTATCAGTCCCATATTTCTCTTGAATTTCCTTGATCGCTTCCCAAGTTAGAGAATAAGCATATTGATATACTTCTTGATCTAACAAAGCTAAAGACAAAGCGACCATCTGAGCTCCACCTTCTCGCTCTTTAATCACCTGTTCGATAGCATCTTTGATCACTTCCTTTTTCTTTTGATGACCAAAGATAGTATCAATCTCTTCATAATCAATTCCAATATTTGTCGATATTCCATTAACAAATAGAAGGTTATGACTTGACTTTAAACCAACTTCGATTGAGAAAAAACGTTTTACGAGGGTTTCATGCTTCCACAGTTCTTTAATAATCTGTGTTTCATCAGTTAATTTATCCAGCACTTCTTGTAACTTTGGTTGGTCACTCACCTCTGCTTGTTGAAGCAATAATTCCAATTCATTATGATGAATCTGCATAAATCGTGCAAGACCATCCGTTACTGTGGTCAATGTCTGTTTTTCTTTATTCAAATAAAACTCCATTTCCTGCATCTGTAGTTTTAACATCTCAATCTCTTTTTGAAGCAGCATCTTTTCGCTGATCAATTGATCCTTCTCCTGAACCAAATTCTGCATCTCACTTTCCAACATCAGCTTCTCATCACTTACAGATTCTAAATCTGCATTAAAATTCAACATAAAAGCAAACAATAAAATTAGAATAACATCCAGCAAAGATGTCAATTCAAGTATTGATCGTCTATTCTTCATGATGATCTTCCACTTTATCTTGACTAGATTGGTCTAATCTATATAAAAGAAGTTTCAGATTTTCTTCATTCTGCTGAACATAGGGAACGATAAATCCCTCCAGAGATTTGAAAAAAATACCCCAGACCAATCCCCAGAATGTAGAAGTTAGTGCTTTTGTAAAGTTGACCACAACCAAATTTGAAGTAAAATCGCCCAATGTAAGCATGGCAATGATAGTTCCTAATATTCCTAATAAAGGAAAGATACTAGTAATTGAAATATAGATTTGATAAAATAGATTTTCGTTCTCTTTCCATCGCTTAATCATATGTAGATCTAATTTTTCTTCTGATTGCAACTTCAGCGTTTTCAAAATCTGATCAATCGGCTTTGATATAATAGGATTCAAAGATTGATTCAATTTTGTTGATGTTTTCCGTAACATCGGAAAAACAATTGCCAGATTAGCGATGGCTACAATAAAAATTAAACTATCATATCCCCAAAGATTCGAAAAAATGCTTGAAAAAAACATATCACTCCTCCTCAAACCAAAAACATTATTTTAAAAAATAATCAGTCTTCTAACATATTCACCTGCATCTGCAACTATGATAATACTAATGATTTTACCAATATGTCCTAAAGATTTAATTCTACATTCTTCAGCAAAATCCTTTCATTTTTTTATACATTCAACCAAAAAGGACTTCTGGTCAATTCCAGAAGTCCTTAAATAATCAAGCATTGTTCATAAAATTTTACTTTCTAGGATTACTTTTTCCCCTTTCATATAATAAATTCGAATCAGTATTTAAAACCTTTTGCTTTACTTCTTCAGGATAACAAAAAACCAAAAAATCAGCAATAATATCCTGATTTGAAATTTCCCAAACAATATCATCAGCATTTTCTATAGAAAAAGAAATATCTTCATCCAAACCATTAACCCACTTTTCTAGTTCTTCATTATCTTCTTTAATCAATTCTTCTACGACAAGTTGTACATTATCACTAATCCAATTCATAGTTTTATAATCGAGTTCTTCTATATATGTTTCATGAAACAAACCACATCCGCTTAGATAACTGGCTTTAGTATTTCCACTATAGTCATTATCTAAAAAATCAAAAAAAGTGGGATATTCATCTAAGTTATATTTCTCATCTGTAGAAACAAGCCTTCCTGAATGATCCCAAGGTGGGTCCCAACTATGATCAATAGTGCCCTTTGTTTCTGTTATAATTATATGAGCAAACCATTCTGAGATCATTTGAATATAATTTTCCATGTTTTTTTTACATTTTTCTTTAATTCTTTCTTCTAACATAGCTTCCAGCTTATTTCTACGGTAAAGCCAATGAATTCTTCTATCTTTTTGAAAACCAATTTTGAGAGCAAGATTCATTGATGATATATTATTTTCTTCAATATGTACAAATGGAATTTGATTTTGCTTCCTCAAATATTTAATCATTTTATAGGTTAAATCCTGAGCATATCCTCTACCTCTATATTCATCTAAAACATGCAAAAAGCCCATTGCTCCATCATCTTGAGTCATTAACCAGGCCACCAACTGATCATCTTGACATATTCCAAATGCAACTCCTTTATTGATTCTTTCAATAATATAATCTATTGAAGTAAAATCACTGTATTTAGAATGTTTAAAAATATATTCAGCATATTCATCATTTATATCTTCGATTCTACTTTTAGCTTCTGGAATCTCTTTATTATCAGGAAAAAACAGTTTCATACACGAAAGTTTCCAGACTATTTTTTTATCTTGAATAAGATGTGGCATCATCCAGTCTTCTATAATAGCAAAATATTCATCATCATCATTAAGCATTGTAACAATTTCTTCAAATTCGGAAATATTGTTACTGCTTATGTAAATCCATGAGTGATCACTTCTACCTTTGATCAAAAAAGAATCGCCTACTCTATCAACACTATAGAGACGATATTGTAGCATAAAATTTATTAGATTTACATTCCTTATTGGGTCTTTTTCCAATTCCGGCAATATTTCATTTATAAAAATCATGTCATCGCTCCTTTAGTTACTAATTTATTCTTAAAACTATCAGTAATAATTGTACAACCAGTGAAAATAAACAATACTAACAAGCCGATAATTAGAGTTTTTTGAACTTTCCTCATAACATCTCGCATCCTTTGATTTGTTTACATTATCAAAACTTCTCTAGTTTATGTTAAATTCCTTCATTATTTTCAAGTTTATTATTCTTCTCTCCAGCAATTATCTTCGCCTCACACTCATTGCTATGGCTTTGCTTATGCTAAAATAAAAGTGGTTCTTCCTCAAAATCGGTTGATTGCGTTATAAAAAATGAGATTGATAAATGACTTTTGCCCTTAATAAGCCTACCAATGCTCTTCCATACATATCCCTTTTTATTACTTTTACTTTATTTACATTGCCCTCAACTATCCCATTATTCATTTTATAAGTAGCGGAATTTGCTACCGCATTATAATCAGTCTTAAGGTTTTTAACAAATTTTCTAACTATATTACATTCATAATTAGATTCCATTATACTAATTAATTTCTCTCTTTCTAAATTCACAAGTGTTGATCGAAATAATTGATAAAAATCTTTAAGTATTTTAATAATACTGTTTTCTAGAATCAGATCATCAATGTATTCATAAATGTTTTTATCATGTTTCCAATTCAAAATCTAATTTATAATCGCTCTTCTGTTAATGTAGGTACATCGTCTTTTTTTGCTATTATTTTTATTTTCTAGAGCAACTTTTGGTAATCTTGTTCGTATATAATGGCTTAATGTACTATATTTTATTTCAATTCCTTCTTTATCTAATTCTACTTTTAATTTTGTTACTGTTTTTACTTTATCATATTTTCTTTTTATTAATTCCGAGTACTGATCAAGTTTTGAATATTTTTTTCTATTGTAAACAACCATGGAATCTATATTATCCGATTTAACGTACTTACTCACAGTTTTCCTATCAAGTTTAAATTCTTTAGCAATTGCTCTGACAGAGTATCCGTCTTTATACTATTTTCTAATTTCTTTTACCAACTTTAATTTCTTTTCTGCAGAGTTAGATAATTTAAGACTTTCTTCTGAAATCGTTGGTGTTACAGTGACTTCTTCAGCACTTATATTCAGTTTAATTCTAATAGGTAGTAAATTCTTCATCTCTTTAATTATTAAATCCGACAAGTTCTTTATTAAATGAAATCTGTCAGCGATATGTTCATAATCATTTGATAAAGCTTGATATTGTTTGCCACGATCACGACTTAAATATTTTAAGTTAGGATAGGTATCTAACACTTCTTGTACTTTAGTAGTCTCTCTTGAATCAATAATATCAAGAACTCTATTATCCTTTAGGTTGATAAAAATAGTTCCATATCTATGTTTTTTTTTAGAGCAAAATCATCAACTCCGATTGCTATTACGTCATCTTTATTATGTGCCATACTCCATTTCTTACATATTCTAAGTAAAGTATCGCCAGAAACATTAATATTGCTTTTTAGCATTAATCTAGCTGTTCCTTCAGCTGTATTTGTCAAAGCAAATCTAATAAGTTTTTCATCGAGTCTAGTAGTTCTTCTATTTTTTTCAAGTGCTAATTCTGCAACTTGCTCACTAATTATTTTTCTGCTACAAGAGCTATTTTCACAACAAAACTTCTTAAGTTTTATATCTAGAATCAACTTTTTATCGATAAGTGGCAAGTCCTGTAATGTTCGCTTGAAGTAAGTTGTAATTTTGCTAACCTTCTGTCCACAAACTGGGCATTCGATTTCAGTTCTAGTACTTTCAAAGTGTAAAATAATTTCATCTGCATTCATTTCAGAATCATTTAATTGTAGATATGTTGGAAATAAATCTTTTATAATATTATAGTTCATTTTTAATCACCCTATTATATTATACCACAAAAACAGCTCTAGCTCAACCGATTTCGAGGAAGAACCGTTTTCACTTGACAAAAGCAAAGAGTTTCCAATTTACAAAGAATACATATATTCCTGCTCCAATCCCTAACAGTACCTGAACCGAAAATGTAGGCAGCGTACTCTTGATAAAGTTATGAATCATATCTGTATCATTATTTAATCTTGACGCCATATCACCAGACTGCACTTCTCCTAGACTTTTTAATTGAACTTGACTCAAATGACCTGCCAATTGATCCTTTAAATCTCTTAATGCGTATAATGAAAATTTACCTGTTGCTAGCTTTGCCAGATAGCTAAATAAAGCACCACTTACAATAACAAGGCTAAAGAGAACAAGATCATGAATTACTTTCACCAGCTGACCATCCAGAGAATGATCAATCAGATTCTTAATAAAATATGCCTTCAGTAAATTTGTAGCGATCACCCCACCAGACATTAACACACTAAATGTAAACCATCTTTTATGTGGCTTAATAAATGCGAAAATCCAATTTAAAACTTCTAGACTTCCTATTTGGTTAATGACAAACTCTTTCTTCTCCAAATATCTTCCTATTCAACATCAGGAAACCTATGAAGCGTCTCTAATGAAATTTTTCTCATTTTGAACTTGTAAATAATACTTACAAGTTCAATCTTCGTCTATTCTTATTTCCATAATATAAAAAAGCTCCTGAATTAAACTTCAGGAGCCTTTGCAGTGCAGAATAAGATACAACAATACCTTGAGGGTAATTTTGCTCTATTCTGATAGCATATTTAAGTATTCAACCATTCTAAAAACTTGAGTTGAAGGATTACTTTTCGTACTTAATAAAGTTATTCCATCTTTTTGATGTCTTTCATTTAACCGCTTAGCATTTTTGATAGCTTCAGATTGTAATGACATAATTTCATCAAAAATATCTTTGTTCTTTTTATAGCCTGAATTAAGCTTTTCAAGTTCTCCCATAACTTCTTTATTAGTCATAAATTTAGCAGTATAGCTAAAATGCAAAAGAAACCAAATTTCAAAAGAAGGATTAGATAAGATAATTTCATACTTTTTTTCTTCTGCTAATTTCTTTGCCCGAAGTAATTTTTCATCGGAATTATTATCTACATCAAATACAAACCAAACCCTATCTCCAAAGTCATAATCTATCTTAATGCCTTCTTGCTTTATGTATTTTTCTGCATAATTAATTAAATTAATCGGATCAGTACATTTAGGATTAGTTTTTGGAATATTTATTGAACTACATTTTCTACTTTTCTTTTTATAATTCTGAAAGTAGTTAGGTTCTGTTTCAGTTCCTTCACAAAAAATGTAGATAGTCTTATTTCTTTTTAGTTTTAGTTTTCGTTTCCCTCTACTCATGAATATTCTCCTTTGAAAAAATAGAATTAAAATCTTCTAAAACAGGAATAGCACCAAACCTTCCAGCTAAATATCCTTTTTCTATATTTTCATTTTCAACATAATCAAAATCTCCTAATGAGTAGAGCTCAGTTGCACCTATATTAGGATTCTTCTCAGTAAACCAAATTTGATCTCTCCTGAAAATATTTAAATTTAACAAATTACTATTGTGTGTAGAGAAAATCAATTGTGCGTTATGTGGATTAGTTTCTGGAGTATGGAATAGTTCAATCAAAGATCTAACCAATTGAGAGTGTAAATGAAGGTCTAATTCATCAATAACTAATGTTTTACCATTCTCAAGAATATCAATAATTGGGCCAAGTAAATCAAACAATTTTTTTGTTCCTTCTGATTCTTCATTAAAATCAAATTTAATTTTGTTTAAATTATTTCCATCACCCACATTATGAAATGTTGTAATTTGAATATTTTTTTTATCTTCGAAATAATTTAAAAGATTATCATCTTTTTCACAATCAATAACAGTTGAAATAATATCTGTTATTCCAACATCAGCTTTTGATAATATTTTTCTAACAATATGATAAAACTTTGATTTTTCACTAATTTTTTCAGCAGTATATTCTCTCCAAGAAGCCTGATCATGATCAATAAACACTTCAATTTTTCTTATAAACCACTCAAAAGCTCTTGAAGTTTTTTCATAGTTCCATTGTGTTGAACTAGATAAATATAAAATATTCTCTAACGTTCTAGATGATAATATATTTTGTTCTTCATGATCCAATCCAAAAGTAAAATTCTTTATATTTTTTCTATCAAAAACAAGAGATTTAATATCATTAGGATAATAATATAAACTTTCTTCAAGAATTACATCTTTATTTGCTTTAAAACTATATGTGTATTTAATATTTTCATAAGCAAAAGTAATTTCAAAAGAACTTGGCTTACTTAAACAGTCTTTTGACATCTTAAAAGGAATTACTCCAGTTAAATCTCCTTTTTGTCTTTTATGTGAATTACGAATAAATTTCACAATAAACTGAAGTGACTTTAACAAATTTGTTTTTCCAGAAGCATTAGCACCAAAAATAATAGCAGATTTTAGTATTTTTTCATCCTTTACCGCTTTAGTAGTAAAACAATTGTATGGTAATGAATCATCTTCTGATAACGAAAACATTGAAAAAGTTTCGCGTTCTTTTATAGATAAGAAATTTTCAACACTAAATTCAAGAAGCATTTTATCATCCCCTAAAAAAATATTATATCATAAATTCACAATAAATAAAAGTAGTGGTTTTAGTATATCCATAAATTTAACAAAAAATACTAAACTTGCTCCTGAATAACAATTTCCTTCTTCTCCAAATATCTTCCCAGAAAAATCGAACTAATCACAACCAAAGGCAACGACACAAACAAGCGAATCAAAGTAAACTTAATTCCCAAAAATGATGCCTCAAAAAGAGTCATCGGAATTCTAACCAATGCTGCAGCACCAACATAAGTTAGAATCGTACCATACTTCGCACCCTTTTTATATAATGAATAAGCTACCGGAAAAGCTACATATGCTCCCCCAACTGTTGTACTGGCTAATAATATAGCAAATATGTAGCCCTTAAAACCAGATGAATGACCAAAACCCTTTTGCACAGTCTCCCTTGGAACCCACACTTCAAAAAGACCAATCAAAATAAAAGCACATGGCAAAACCTTAATCATTACCTTAGCAAAATCTAAAAAATTATCACCAATAGTAATTCCAGGTTCAAAATTGATTAGATAAGAAGCAACTATAATCACAAAAAAGATAGCAAACAAAACTAATCCATTTCGTTGATTCTTTTTCATCTAAAATACCTCCCCATAAATAATACCAATTACTAAAGTAATAATAACAGCAATAACAAAACTAATAAGATTTCTAAGAATCGTTAACTTCACACCAAAATACTGTTTCTCTACTGGATAAGTAATGATACCAACATTCATTAGAGTTGTTGAAAATGCTGCAATAGTCATATAACTTACCCCTTTACTGAGCAAAATACCTCCTAAAGGAAATACTATGAAACCTGGCATCATCGTAATAGAACCAAATATAAGTCCTAAAACTGTAGCAGTTAAGTTGGAACTCTCACCAAGATATTTTGCAATAATATGGTCAGGAATTAGAAAAAGTAAAACAGACACTAAAATTAACATTTGAACAAAACTCGGCAAAATATTTAATAGCTTTTTTGCAGCAATTTTTAAAGCCTTCTTCGTTTTAACTCTGTTTGCGATAAGTGAAAGAAGTAAAGTTATACCAGTAAAAATATATAAATAACTCATCTTTCATCAACCTTTCTTTTTTAATTTTTTTTCAATCACAGCACCTATTTTTGACAAAATACTCTCTCATTATAACAAAAAAAGACTTCCTATTCAACATCAGGAAGTCTTTGAAACTCTCAAAATAAAATAAATCAGTCTTATAATAATAAACTTTTCATAAAGTCATTAATTCCTTTAGCTAATAAACGTCGCCGATCTTCTAAAAACTTTTCGTAATTTTTTACTTCCCATAATTCACGATCCATCGGAACCATAAATTTTTCAAGATTCCCTGGATTTTTCTTTTCTACTTTTGGCAAATATTCTTCAGGAGCATGATTAAAAATATCCATATTTCCATCACGTGTTAAAGGAATACGGTTAGCAATTTCATTTACCCTTTTCTTATGTATTAGATTGTTTCCAACATCATAACCAGCTTCTGCTAAAAATGACTTTGGAAAGATATGATGCTTTTCAATTCTATAACTATTTCCTATAGGAGCTCCTAAAAATAAACCGTTGGACCAATCAACACCACCACGACTCCTAATAACTATACAAGACATATTATAAAAAGGATGACTTATACTACGAGAATCTAAATTTTCTGGAGTGATGTTTGGTTCTCCCTCATCCTCTTTTAAAATTACTAATAACGCATCAATAGGATTTCTCTCTTTTAAAGCATTCAAATCTTTTTCTAATTTTTGATCAACACTACCACTATAACGTCTTAAAAACAATGCAGCATACATCCAATATAAAATCTTCTTAACTTTTTTAGCAGAAATAGAACTTGGTTCATTCTGTGCAAAATAACCAATAATCGGAATTAAAACATTATAGGTAGTTAAATCAGCAGAACTATAAATATAAGCTCTATCTTTAAGAAAATTAATTAAAAAATCTAATAGCCTGTCTAATTTTTCCCATCCTGCTCTTAAATCATTTTGAGATACATCATGTAATAAACTATACTCTGCTCTACCATTTATAACTGCATTCATTGCACGTATAAGAAATGTCAAAGAAAAATCAAAACCTTCGTTTTTAAGAAATTTTAACTTTTCTTTAAATACTCTTCTAGTATCAAACCAATTACTACACATATGAGCAAGTGCAATATCTGATTCAGATAATGGAGTACCTCCACTATTAACACGGTCAAAGACTGTTAAGGCATGTTTTAAATTAGCGCTTTCCTTTACATACATTATTGGATATTCAATAGTTTTAATAGAGAGAATCTTATCTAGATTAGCTTTTAAACAATCATATGTTTCAAAGCGTTCTTCTTCTGACGCAATTTTTTTTACAATCTCTTTTAGTTTAACATTGTTCTTAAAGCAATCACAAACTCGAACCCAACGAAGATTATTCTGCATTTCTAATGGTTTATAATATTTGAATTCTGTTGTCTCAAGGTTGTAATACAGATTACGTGGATCATTACCAGAAATATCATTATTTGAATAATAAGGTGGAATTTCATCTATAAGAAACATATATAATGCTGTCAAACGTTGTTGACCATCTAAAAGAACTTCTACTCGACCATGAGGTACAAAATCAGGCATATTTTTTAGAGCAGGAATATTTTCTGTTTTCCAGATTAACAAAGAACCAGTAGGATATTCTTTTATTAAAGAATCAAGTAATACTCTAGATTGATCTTTTTTCCAGGTAAATTCCCTTTGAAATTCTGGTAAAACCAATTCTTTGTTCTCAATTTTCCCGATAAGACGTTCTACACTTGACATTTTACCACTCCTTTTTTAGCCACTACAATTATGTAGTGGCTAAATAACTACACATTTTCAATAAATGTTTCAAAATGATCATGTTCCTCAAATCTAACATCAGTATCTAAAGCTTCAAAGTGTTTATGTCCACATGCAATCTTAGCAATTTCTCTTAATCTTAATTCTTCTGCTATAATATTACCTTTTGTCTCTACAACAAAGTATAATTTTTCTTCACCATTTTTTTCAACCAGTACAGCCCAATCAGGATTATAACTTCCAAGAGGTGTTTCAATCTTAAACCATTTTGGAAGCTTTGTATAGACTTTAACACTTTGATTTCTTTCAAACTTTTGGGCAAATTCAGCTTCTACATCTGAATCATACACCACATATTCATATAACGATTTTTCACTTTTGATCATCTTTGTTAAATATCCTTGTAACTCTTCATTTTCAAACAATTTCTGTGCATAATACTCGTCCTCACCAAGTTTGTTATATTTTATCCCATCAACTATAAAGTGTCTCATCTTTCTTTGAATGATTTGACTTACTTCATCCATAAATTTTTGAGGATTACTTTTAAACTCATTTAATCTTTTAGATTCTACAAGTATTCGAGCTATAGTTTTTCTGGTAAGATCAGTTTCATTTTGTAAATAAGTTATAATATCAGGTAAAGAATAACCTGCATCATCTATAACCACTGCCTGACGATCACTTTCTTCAGCAGTAGTTCCACCAGCATTAATATCAATCTCAGCCTTTGTATATACTAATTTAGCTTTATCTACCTTTAAATTTGTCATAATCTCTTTTGAACATTCTTTTATAAGTTCTTCTGTATCAAATTCTACGGAAAAAGTAGTCTTATATTTTATCCTATCCCATAATTTTTTAAATTCAGGACTTAAAAATCGTTTTTTATTAAGATTTACTTTTGTCCTAGTATCTGCGTTCTTTATGCTATAACTACCTGCTATTTTATCAATTGTAGCGATTATTTGATCTTCTGCTTTTTTATATTTCTCAGGCAAGTCTACTTTTTTCTCTTTTAAATCCTGCTTTAGTTGATCTGTAATTTTACCTTTGTCATCAATATAACCTTTCTCTTTCAAATGATTCCATATATCTTCTGAAGCCTCTTGTTCTAGATATTTATACTCTCCATCCTCTTTAACTACAATATTTGCAAAGGTATGTTTCTCAATAATTCCGAATTTAATTCCTTCTTCATCTGCTATCTCTTTTTGTAAAGCATTTGCAAAATCCTCATAAGATTCATTTGCCATAACTGTAAGAGTGTTAACATCAAATCCATATCTTGAAGAAGAACTTTAACTTTAATTCCAATTAATAAATCTTCATACATATCATTATCCACGTCAACATCTTCTATTTTGAGATTAATATCATATTGGAGTTGTTTTTGATCAATTTTATGTAACATACCATCAATTTGTTGAAGCAGTTTACTAATCGTCATTCCAAAAGAGTGAATAGAACTCTCTAATCTTTTTAGGATATTAACACGCATCAAGTTCACAAGAGCCTGTTCACGGTCAGTTTGTTTAAATACAGATTGTCCACCCTTAACTTGAATATCATATTTTTTACTATATTCACGACGCTTCTCAGATAAAAGATACTTCAGTGGTGAATACGCACTCATATTGAGATTTTTTATCATCTTATTAACATACTCTAAAACTGGAAATTCATTATTTAAATCAATATCTGCTTTAATATTAATCGGCGTTCTTCTAGTGGGAAACTTACCTATCTCAGCTATATTGTAATACTTCTCAATATGCTTTCGAGAACGGGCAATTGTGACTGTATCAAGGAGTTTAAAGTAATCCATATTCATCATCTCAATAAATGTATCCACTGTTCTCGTTTCGTCTGAAAGTTCTGACCATTTATTAAATACTAACTGAGCTTTTCTAAGAGTTTGTTCGATACTGACAATTCCCTCTGATTCCAAAGCTTTATCATTGCCTTCCGTTATGAACGCAACTTGATTTTTTAAATCATTCATGCGATTATTTACTGGAGTAGCAGATAACATCAATACTTTTGTTTTTACACCCATCTTAATCACTTCATTTAATAACCTCGAATATCTTGTTACTTTATCTTTTCGTGGGTGATTATTTCTGAAGTTATGTGATTCGTCAATGATTATTAAATCATAATTGGGCCAATTAACCGTTTCTAAATTTGTCTCACCCGATTGGCCGCTATAACGACTTAAATCAGTATGATTTAATACATCATAACTAAACCTATCTTCTATAAAAATATTACGTTTATCATTCTGAGTATAGATTGTCCAGTTTTCTCTTAACTTCTTAGGTGCAAGAACCAGGACTTGATAATTTCTTAGCTCATAATACTTAATGACAGCAAGAGCAGAAAATGTCTTACCTAGTCCAACAGAATCAGCTATGATACAACCATCATATTTTTCAAGCTTATCTATAGCTCCTAAAGCACCATCTTTCTGGAATTTATAAAGCTTATTCCAAATAATTGTATCTTTAAACCCAGTCCTAGTTTTTACTATATTATCTTCGGTTAATTCGTCTAAATAATCATGGAATATATTATAGAGGGTAATAAAGTAAATGAATTCAGGTGTATTTTCCTCATATATAGATTGCATCTGTTTCAGAACCTGATCCTTAACATCTTCAAGTTGCGAATTATCATTCCATAATTCATTGAATTGTTGAAGAAATTGGAGAGTAGTCTCTTTTCCATAAATACATGTATTCATGTCATTACGATTAGAAGATGCAAAACCAAGACCGTCTGTAGTGAAATCGACCGTTCCATTGATTGAAATGTTCGTGTCGTTATTTTCTAAGTAAACAAGTTTTGGTGGAGATGGATTGATTTTTTTAAAAGATTTCATTTCTACCTTTTTTCGTAGCCACTCTGCACATTCTTTAGCTATTTGAGCTTGATTTAACTCATTTCTCATTTTAATTTCAAATTCATTTCCTGATATTTTTCTTTCTGGATTAATATTTCTATCTATGTAATACTGCTTTTTCAGCTCATCTCCAACTTTTCCATTTTTCTTGTTATCAAGCATTTTAACACTCTGCATATATTAATTCCCCCAACCCATATCAGCCTAAATAAAATTATAACATATTATAATATTTATTTCTATATCAATTCTACCTCTAACTTTCAACATTTCCATAAATATAATAAAACCTAAAAAAAGACTCCTGAGATCAAACTTCAGGAGCCATAACAATCCAAATTAGGATGAAGCAATACCTCGGGTGTAAATTTGCTTACTAAATAAGAAACCACAACCGACACCAACGGAAAAATATAACACAACACCGCATAAGGTGCATATTCCACTGCAGATAACCCAGTGATCATTCCTATGATTAAAGCATTTACATTCCATGGAAATAGTGGTGCAATAATCGTTCCAGTATCTGAGATCGTCCTTGCCAAAAGCTCTTGACCTATTCCCAACTCATCATATTTTTCCTTAAGTAAACGACCAGGTAAAATAATTCCTACCGTTTGATCACAGGTAACAATAGTTAAAATACTACTTATCATTCCAGTCTTGAATACTAATTCCCCTTTAGACTTGACCGTCGAGGTTGATCTACTAACTAAAGGTTTTACCATTCCTGTCTTCTCTAAAATGCTACTTAGAGAAATTGCTCCAATAACGATCAATAGTACCTCTAGCATAGAACTTATACCGCCACTAAACAATATACTGTTTAATTCAGAAGATGTTGTTGCACCTTGGTATCCAAAAAATATAGCATGGAAAATATCTACCATAGCCATCTTTTGAAGTATGCTACTAATCAGAATACCTCCTACTAGCCCCATGGAAATAGTTTTGATAATCTTTACTCCAAAAACAGACATACACACTACTCCCAGTGGTAGCAATAGTAGCCACGGAGAAACATAAAAACCTTTTACAATCGCCTGTTGATACTTAAATAAGTTACTTAAATCAACGTTCCCTGTGTACACTCTTCCGATAAAATAATAGATCATAGATGTAATCAAATATACAGGAACCAGAGTGTAAAGCATTGATTTCACAACACTTTTATATTTCGTTTTTGTGGTGGATAGGGTAAGATTTAAGAGTCCAGAGATGGGAGAAATTTTATCGGCAATAAAAGCTCCCGAAACAATGGTCCCCAAAAGCACCTCATCTGGCACCCCAAACCCCTTACCGATCCCTAACAATGCGATTCCAATGGTACTAATTGTCCCCACTGCCGTACCCATAAATACCGACATAATTGAAGTAATTAGAAAGGCTGAGAATAAAAAGTTCATTCCTTTCATATATTGAAAACCATAATAGATCATCACCGGCACAACCCCAGAAGAAAGCCAAATAGAAACAGTAGCACCAATTAGTAAAATTAAGAGATACAATGTCTTACATTCCATAATACCTTCCAAGATCATTTTACCAATCTCATGAAAAGAATAACCTCTTTTCGTCAGGATTAGAGATGCCATGATAATACTGCCTAAAAACCCATAGACCAGTGAAAAATGTAAGATCACACACCCTGCTATGAGAATTAGTGATAATAGCAAAATAATATATAGATCGCTTTTGAAAACTCTACAATTCTCCATAACTCACCTCTATGCTGAATAATGTTCTTACATATCTTGTTCAATAATGATAGAGCATAACATATTTCTAATCTTATCATAAAAGAAAAACTGTTGACAAGAACTTTGTTCATGCCTGAAAAGAACCGCCTCATACTGAAACGGTTCTTTAGAAAAGTTTTTTTAAGTTCAACCATTCTATCAATTCAAAAAATACTAAACTACTTTACAGTTTCATATGCCTGAAAAGGATAATTTTTCTGCCCTGGATATTTAAGTTTAAGCTTACCTTCTTTTTCTAATTTGTTAAGATAATTATTGCGAATTCCATCAGAATTTCTTGACAATAATTTAGCTAACTCTTTAAGTTTTAACGGTTTAATACTACAAAGTTTTAATATTATTTCTTCCATCTCATTAGAATTTAATCTTCTTTTTTCGCGTGCTAATAGAGAAATATTTTCAAGTTCTTTTTGATTACTTACGGAGTTACCTCCATTACTTATCTCACTATTGTCTTGAATTGAAAGGTTTGTTATCGAAATATTTTCTTTATCAAAAATCTGAGATAATTTATATCTTGTACCTTTACGTTGCCCTTCTGTCACTAGAAACTTTTTATCTACTAATCCGTTAAGTATTTTATTAATATCAGCAGAATGTTCATCCAAAATTACCTGTAACCTTGCATTAGTTACTTGAGATTCTTGTTCAGCAGTAACTAATATAAGAATTTCATCATTAGATAACTCAAAAAATACATTTCCTAAAACTGATCTAAAAAATTCTAGGCTTTCTGTTGGTAACAAAGATATTGTTCTCAAAACTAAAATAGTTCTATCAGGTTGATATTCTTCAACTAATTCTGGAGTTCTCCAATGCTGTTCTTTCCAAGCCAGTTGAATATTTGCTAAACCAGATCCTGCTCTTTCACCTATACCTAATAAATTAAACATTTTAAACAAATTTGGGTTTCTTGGATCACTGATTCCACCTTTTAAAGCAGTTCTAACTGGCATCCTTAAACCACCTGGATTAGTAAACCTAAAAAAATTTTCGTTCTTTTCTATAGTAATACTAATCTTACCATTGTAATCTGCATGAACTAAAGCATTAACCAAAGCTTCTCTTAAAGCAGCATGCACGCGAGTATCATCTTGACGAATTAAACCTTGCATTCTAAATGGTACGTCTAAATTTGAAGTCAATTTATTGATAACCATAAAATAAAAATCATATAAGTTTCCTGACCATGTTCCTGATGAAGAGATTACACGATTAGACCATCTTTCATCACCAGTGAATTTCTCTCTATAATCCAAAAAATAATGCGGCAAAATTTCAGTTATTACCCTTTCTTTACCAAACATTAATAGGCCTGCAACAGTTAATCCTTGATGATTTCTTTCTCTATCTCGTCCCCAAGCTCCGATATTATCTAAAAATTCTATATCATTTAATCCCAACCAAGGATGACTAGGTTTACGCGAAGAAAGCCTTTCTCTATAACTTTTCAAAGAATCTATATTGATATCTTTTAAACTATAATTGGCTAATACTATGCTATCCTGAGATATGTTAGACTGATCTGCTAACATTCTCTTCACTTCTTCAGTAGTACATTTATAATCTCCTTCATAATTCCTACGATATGTTCCATTAAAAGGATTAGACGAAATGTATATAGGACGTTGTTCGCGAAATGCCCGAGGAATAAAAATTTTTAATATTTTCTTTCCTTTCACGTCCGAAACTACAACATTTTCATTTTTTAAAATATTAAGATTAACTTTCTGAGGATTATTTAACGTATCCCAAAATTCTTTCTGAAGTCGTTGAGGATTATTAACTCCAAAAATTTCGAATTGTCCTTTTTTTTCTTTAATTCCTAGTAAAATAACCCCACCACTTGTATTTGCAAAAGCAGAGTAAGTTTCCCATAAATCTTTTGGTAAACCACCATCTGCTAATTTACATTCTACTTCTTCGCTTTCACCGTAGGTAATTAAATCCAGTATATTTACATTATCCAAACCGTCACCTCCTCAACATAATATTCCTAATTTATTATTAATTGAATTCAACATCTATACAAAAATACCTTCTCTGTTTTCATAACTCACCTCTATCTAAGCAAAATATAACCACTCCCTTACAGAGTCTTCCTCATAATCCCCACTTCTCTAACTTCCACAAACCCAAGCTTTTCATAAAAAGAACGTGGTTGCCAGTTATGATGATCAGGAAAAGCTAAAACTTCAACAGATTCATAGCCTTTCTCCCTTGCTTCATCTTCCAAAGCTCTCACCAACCGTGAGGCAAGTCCATATCCTTTCACTTCTGTACGAATCGAAAGACAGGTTATCATAAGACCTTTTGAGTTTAATGAAGATACAGGAAAACCCATTTTCGCGGCTAGTGGTAATGAAAATGCTTCGATAAAACCTGCTGGTTCATCATTATAATAACCTATTAAACCAACTACTTCTTCTCTATTTATTGCAGATACGATGAATTCTTTCTTTAAACCCTCAAAATCTTCCCAATCACACTGACAATAAGATTTCTGTTCAAGAAAGGGGTTATGTACTGTACAGAGACAACTAACATCCAAAAGTTTACCCTCTGTATAACTATTTACACTAAACTTTTCTTCTTCACAATCCCATCTAATACGTTCTACACTTCCACTGTATGAAAAAGGATACCTTTCAGGAATCCAATTCAAATCATGCTTTTCGAATACCTCTTTCAACCATTTTGGTGATGGTGGAAAACCTTTGATCTCTTCACCATTTATAAATAACTTTACAAAGAGAAGAGGCTTATCTCCTAACCCTGCACAGGTTTTTAATACTTCTTCTTCCTCTAGAAACCATGGATAATTTGATTGAATATTATCTTCAATCAGATTAAAAGATTCAAAATGAAACCTTTCATCATCGGAAAATAATTTCTTTAGGCGATTTAATGTAGCAAATGATTCTGGACAGACTGGTACATAAAAATAGCGAACAATAATTTTATTTTCCATACTCAACCTCCATAGGCAATATTTATTAGTGTTCCATTATAGCATTTAAATTATATTTCTTCAACAAAAACAAATTCCCTCCATTCAATATGGAGGGAATTTCAGTTTAATAGTAACAATAATTAATTTATTATTTGTGGAGTTATTCTTTCTTGCGTTTACCGTTCCAATGATACCCTGTTTCAAGACTACCATAACTTTCGTTATATCCCCATGATCCAATAAAAGAATTTTTATCTTTAAAGATAAATTTAAATTTACCATTATCAGATACAGATTTGTAAATTGATTTTTCATTCCATGTACCTATTATAGTATTATTACTTAAAACACCCGATAGTTTACCAATATCTTTTAACCCATGAATAGAATAAGACCCTGTAATATTTCTACCAGACTGTTTTAATGTCATATCTCCCCAATTTGTAATCCATTTTCCACTGACATCGAATACAATATCTGGCCTATCATCAGATTTTTCAGGTAAAGGGTTGTCAGTCCTTTGTTCTATTTCAACGTTAGGCAATTTCCCTTTGACCAATACCGTATAAGAATAACCAGGATTCGTTGGAATATTTTTTTCCACTATTTTTTCATCTATTTTCATTACAAAAGTAATAGATCTCGAACAGCTATTTAGGTAATAATA
The DNA here is from genome assembly GCA_030627905.1 of Halanaerobiales bacterium. Classification (GTDB taxonomy): domain Bacteria; phylum Bacillota; class Halanaerobiia; order DY22613; family DY22613; genus JAGMES01. Next base: position 12,407 of record DAOVRZ010000047.1, on the reverse strand, counting down.
TTTTGATGCCTCATTATATTTTACTTTATCATTATTTATTTCAATAACAGGTAAATCAGGAGATGAATGATTTATTCTATATCGATTACATTTATTATCTATACCTTTAGAAATTCTTTTGCCTTTCCAAATATAAGATGGTTCTGCAACTGCATATCCCCATTTTCCTACAAAGGAGTCCTCGCTAAAAATCAACTCTACTTTTCCTGCATCTATAGGAGATGCATATGTTGGTTCTTCTGCCCAAGTGCCAACTAATACATTGTTTTTCATTGTGCCGCTTATTATCCCACCATCCCACGTATAATAACCTGATACTCTATTATCATCTTGAATTAATACCATGTCTCCAAAGTTCGTCTCCCATATACCATGAACAATTATATACTCTGTAGGAATACTTGAGTTTTCAATAAGGAAGGTTTTACTATATGCTACTTCTTCTTTCTTATCTACAGCAGCTGGAAACATTCTGAATTGATATTTTCCTAGAGGAGCATCTTCAGGAATTGTCAATGTTAGAGTTCCGGAAGTTTTTTTACCAATATATTTATATGTTATGTCAGCAGCATCATTCAGTCCTTCTGGTCCATGTAGTATATCCTCGGGTATTATTCCAATCCATGCTCGTCTTCCGTAATCTTCACCCGCTGTAAATTTTATTGTAACACTATCTCCACGCTTTACCCTGTCAAAGTCAATAAATATTCCAGGGCCAATTGAAATGTCAGGACTTCTCTCCAGTTCTATACCTTCAAATCTAAGCTTTTCGTCCCCTTCTAAAGTCAAAGTTGTACTCCATTCACCAGTAGGATAGTTATATACCTTAACACATGTTCTGGTGATTATATACAGTCTGCCAAGCTTTTCATAAGCCTCCTTAACCATTCCCTGCTGACCATAACCAGCTATATCAACATTGATACTTCCGTTGAGAGGAAATGGGATACCAATAATATTGTCATCATAATACATGACTTCATTTTCTTCAGCACCACCGAAAACCTGATCCGGTACCTCTTTAAGCTCCTGTCCTTGAACATTATATGCCTTTACAGATTTAATACCCACCTTACATATTACTACAAATCCAAATTCATCATATCCTTTTACGAATGAATAGAATAATTCCCATGGATCTTGTAAACTCCATTGTTCTAAGATTTCTTGTTTTCTTCCACTCAAGAAGTCAAAAACATAATCCTTAACCTTTCCAACAAGAAATCCTGTAAGTGTGCCTGAAAATTTAGGAAATATATTAAAATATGCCCTTTTTATATTTTTTTGTATTTGCTCAGGCCCAAGGTCTTCTTTTGCAGCCTTCTTAGCCAGCTCAATATAACGTTTATTTAGAATAATTTTAAGCTTTTTTTCCGCCCATTTACCCGTAAACCTTGAAGCCATGCTTTTTGCAATATCAAACATGGCATCTTTTATTTTTCCTTCACGAATTTTCAATGAAATTTCTAGTACTGTATCTGCTATTCCCAAATTTGTAAAAGTAGATATGTATGCTCGTAAAGTAGGTATTATTGCTGTATAGAAAACTTCCTTTTCAGGAGGAATTTCTTTCACTGTTAAGCTTCCAGTTTCTTTAGAATTATCATCAGGCTTTGCGTCATAGTCCCACTTAAGTATAAACTTGAAACGGTATGTTCCTCTGTTTGAAGGAGTTACACCAGGCCAATATCTCTCTGGATCTGCTACTTTCCAAAAATCATCAACCAAAACCCATAAATCTTCGTCAAGCCGTCCCTTCACCCTTGCTTTAATAAGTCCATTCATATATGCTCCAGTAGGGATAAAAGCGCCCTCTATATGTGAAATAATGCGTGAAAATATATCCTCCACATCCGAATCGAAATCGCTAAAGCCAATAGGCTTATACTCTAACTGCTCAACCTTGACAGATGGTGAAATGTTAAATACTTTAAATAATTGATTCAAATCTCTGCTAGGATGAAACCCATCTCTTATCAATACATTATATGGATGATACACTCCAGAAATAAAGTCTCCCTTCCATACCGGTTCTAACTCACTTAACTCTAGATTGATACCAACTGAGATATTGATCTCTACTTTTTGATTTTCTACCTCAGGAATACTAACTGTTACGATTTCTTCCTGTGCCTCACTAAGCTTCGTGTCACCATACCATCTATAATAGCAATATTCTTCAACACCCGGCCATAGTTTGATATTAAGCTCCCTAGTACCTACCTCATCGGTTATTGATTTAAAAAGTAATCCTGAAGATAGTGAGGTTTTAATAACTGCATCATATCCACTACCTTCTGGCTTGCTTACTGTATTAAACTTAATAGTTATTTTATTATGATACCGCTTGTGAGAAGGCATGATATCATGATCAGCCATTGCAGATAGATCCTTTTTTTCACTACGCACATGCATTACTACACTATCCATGTTTGCAGTCATGTTTTCCTTGGCTTGAATAAGAACTTCTATTTCTTTCTTATCTAATTTATCCATTTCATCTTGAGTGGGAGATGTGTAGTACACAATTGCTTTACCTTGGTCATCTGTTACAACCTTTGTAGCTGAAAGCAATCCAAGTTTTGGATTTATTTTTAGTACTACCTTTACACCTGCAGCAGACAGGGTAAGTTGAGTAGTAAAATCAGTCTTGATTACGGATATTTGAAGCTTACACTTTCCAGACGTACTTAAGTTTGTAGATGTAAGAGGTAATAATTCTATTGCATATGTGCTGTCAATTGTAGTTGGTTCATCATATTCAGCTCCGTCATAGTCAGTCTCTGTCTCTTGTTTTTTAAAATCGTCCATATCTTTAATATCCTCAAAATAAAAGGTATAATTTCTTTCAAATGTTGTAACCGTATCAGATTTAGGTCCCCATTTGTACTTTTCTTCCTGGCCGAGATAGATTATTGGTACAGACCATTTATTACCAACACCTTCAAACTTAACTTTAACATTTACTGCGATACTATCATCATGTCGTTTTATTGAAGTTATTAAGGGCTTAAAATTCATACTGGCCCAAGCCGAATCAAACTTTCTTTGTACATTGATAACTTGAGCGCTAACCAATCCATCCAATGAAACCTTTACTTCTACATCAGCTGTAAAAACCCATATAGCAAAGTCTACCCATCCATACTTCAAAGTTTCTACTTTTCTTTGAATTTTTCTTATTGAATAATTATTCTTTAAAATATCAGGTGAATATATTTTCTCATTAAATGTAATGGCTGTATCTGTTGCTGCGTTACATAATTTTTTTTTGTGAGGTTTTATTGGTTGCGGAATTGGAATATATATTTGCTGCCAAATAAAAAAATAATATGGATTTACAGCTAGAATCGCATCAACAGTAGTATTAAATTGTCTCGCTAATTTATAAATATTATCCCCAGGCTTGATTATATATGGTATTAATAACATTGGACACTTCATTTATGACCACCCCTCTAAAAAATAGTATAATATAGTATATTATTTTATTTAATCATTTGATAAATTAATAACTTTGTAGAGGGTCATACCAACTGCTATATTTTTCTATATCCTTATAGAAACTCCTTTCCAAATTAAACCTATTAAAAAAGTGGATTGAATATAATATAATTGAAAGATACAAAAAAAATAAACACCTGCTTAGGTGCTTATTTTCTACTATAATAAATATCCATTCAAATCTTGCTAATCCTACACTTCTCCACGCGACACCTCAATTTCTGGTCGATCATAACTTACTCCATCAACATTGGCCACTTTCATAAACTTACCCCTATTTCTGTATCTGAAAGAACTACCTCTAAACCTTCTGGTAAGACATTAACACGACGAATGTTTATATCATTTTTCGCAAATGCAGTAATATCATCTAGTCGAGCGAGTTGTTCTTCTAATACTTCATTGATACTATCAGCTAAAGATGATCCGTGATTTTCAAAATATTTTCTTATCTCGCCAAGAATTGTTGAGTTCGCATATCCAAAAGCTGATCCGTCGGATTCTGCCCACCAACTATGATAACTAACTTTTACTTTATGTTCTCCAGCAACATATGGCCGGAAGTAAATATCAATTTTTACGACTGTATCTGGCCATGTCTGTTCTACTACACCTTTTACTCTGATTTTGATTAAACGTTTACCAGAAATCAGTTTCACTGATGGAGAACCCTTCCACTTAAGACCGGAGAGGCTCACTTTATTAATTTGGTTTCCAGCTAGTTCAACTAGTTCTTCAGGGGTAATTACAACTGAAGCTCGTCCATGTTGCACAACCTGATACTGGAAATTCGATCATTTAACCTGTATCCTACATAAGAAATATTAACCTAACCACCATTCTTCCTACCAGTTACACGCAAATAACGACCATCCAGATTAGAATGTTGATAAAAATAGACTGAACATGTTTCTGGAATTCCCATCCTAATTTAGACCACTTTGATCGAATAGCACCATGAACTTCAAAAGCACATACATTTGGATGCAATAAATTGAACCTTTCTGAAAATGATTATATCGCCCTTTCCATCTAGACACACTTTTTTAATATTATTTATTTCATTTGCTAAAAAAAGAAAAACCCTGATCAGTTCAAAAAAACTGATAGGGTTCATCCAAGTATATATCACCGGATCTCAAATCTATCTACTTATTTTTTAAACATTTATACACTTTTGAGATTATGGAAAAATAGAATTTGCCAGGATCATTATAATCAAAATCAACTTCCATCTTTTGAAGTTCTAAGCTACTTTCATGAGGTAAATGAATTATAACTCTTGCAACTCCATCATTCTTATTTGAATTTTCAAAGATCCCTTTTGCATCAGAGATATTTAAATCATAATCCATTTCATTTTTTGCAAGCCCTTCCTGAATTGTTGCTTTTAGCTCTGTGAAAAAGTCTTCTTGTTCTGTCATTCTAGATGTAATCATCTGATATTTGATATTATCTTCGTCATCAGAATATACATGAATAGATAAATTATATAAACCTAAAATCTCATTTTCAAAGATAGGTAACAATTCTTCATTGGCGACAGTAATGTTTTTGTTAATTAAAGAGTTCTCTACAAGTTTCGAGTATTGCTCATCCAGTAGTGCAGTAGCATATCTATAAGGACAATCTGTAATAGATTGAACAAATTGAACCTGATTTGCAAAAGGTGGTTTACACTCAAGATGTAGGTAGGGAAATACATCATCAATGTAGAAATTGTGTTCTTTACCCAGAAATACATATTTACCATAAACATATAATTTGTTGTTATAAACTTCAACACCAAAAGTATAATCTCCACCTAGATAGCTAAAACTTCCACTAATTCCTGAAATACCTATATTTATTTTGCAGCCAATCGCTGATATTCCTAAAATTGATAGGTTTATAAAACCACCTAAATTAAATCCATAACCATTAATCTCTCCTCCGATTTCTCCTTCTAAATTAAATGGAGAGTTATCTGGAAGTAATTTAAAGTGACCATTTGCCGAAAAACCATCATTATAAATTGATACGTGACCATTTAAGATTGGGTTCGGATTAATAAATTCTAATATGTATAAATGTAACTCTCCTCTAGCTCCTTGTCTGCTGGAATTTAAAGTCATTCGATATATAATATTCAAACTTATTAAACCTATAGTTTCGCTTTTTAAATTCACAAATAAACTGTTCGTAGACGGGGTAAGTACTGCAGATAAAGAATAGTTTGTCCAACCTAAAGGAATACTTCCTCCAACTTCCAAAGAATCTCCTCTCTGAATAAATCTTAGTGATGTTTCCCGATCGAGTATCCTAATCTTTCCATCAATTCCCTGACTGGATACACTTAAACTTCCAGTTCCAGTAAAGATTAAGAAACCTGCTTCAACTCCTCCACTAAGTTCGAAACTATTTTGACCCAGTTTTCCTCCCATATTATCCGTTGACCTAAAATATATTAAATTATCAGCATCAAGAAGTGAAAAAGTTCCATCAATTCGAAAATGATTTTTATCTATACTTAAAGTTGTTTCCCCTGTAAAAATCGGAAGACCAAGTATGTTTAGTTGAGTTCTATCATGCCCATATAATTTAAAAGGTACATCTGGAGTGTTAATTTTAACAGTAGCAATTAAATCGATATAATAGAGATTAGCAACATAACCATTTAGATAAAAACCTGTATTAAATCTATTTTTGTTTACCGCCATAAAACCAAAAGCAGCATCCATACTACTAAAAGCAGTTTCCCATTTACCCTTCATAAATATAATCAAGCCCTTATCTTTCTCTGTTATTGGAGTAGAATCTTCTTTTTTAGGAAGTATTTCCATAAACTTTTGAGCTTGAGGAGCATCAAGTTGTAATCTTGAATAACCATTCTCAGCGATAAATTCTTGTGGAGTAGTTATCATCCAATCTGCTGACATTGACAAACAGACAAAGTTGGAAATATATTTACCAGAACCAACTCGATATTTTAGATCGATAGCTTTCACAAAATCCTGAATATCAAAGAATTTAGCTCCATTCAACATGTATGCTATTACTTCATACAACGAAGGAAGTTCTAATCCATCTTTTAAACCATATACTTCACTTCCAAGTAATTTACCAGTTTGAATATAATTTGGCCCAATATTAAATTTGAGATTAAAATCCTCATAGACTTTCTTAGGATCAAAATGATATTTTGGATCAGTAATAAATCTTACAAAATCAGTCAACATACTGCCAATTTCTTCAACATTAAAACTAGGCTCCTTTAATTCAAATGAAGATTTGCAGGTTATATCTCCAATTCCATAATAATCGATTCCAATTTTATCAAAGAAGAGTGGAATTGGTATAGGAAATCCTGCCTGATAAAAGATTATCGTTAATAATTTGTGCAATTCGATTCTCCGTTTGTATTCCTTTGGATTTCCGAAATAATCGTAAAGACTTTCATCCATTATCAAACTACCAGCAAGCATTTCAATATCCATTATATCAATATCTGCATCAATTCTGAGTTTAAACAATTGCCCAGCAAACATTTCTCCAAAAGAAAATTGTCTAAGTACAATACCTGTAATTAATGGTGACGGTGGGGTTAGAAACAGCATTTTTAGACCAGGCTCTGATGTAAGAGATACATCTATTCCTCCATCAGGCGTTATTGTAATATCAAAATGTAACTCTGCTGGAACTCTAAGATCCATATATTCTAAAAATGAATTTGGCAATTTATTGACAAATGATGCAATTTGGTTCAATATGTCGATTATTGATCCAGGAATATTATTTCCAAAAAACTCATTGATTTTTGGTACATTTAATTTACCATCTTCGATAAATTGAGGTGGATTCGTAAAAGGTATTGTAATACCTTCTGGTAAAGTTTTTGCCGCTTGCTCCTGATTTGCATAAATTAGCAATTGTTTTAGTAAATCCAATGGAATAGTTGGATCTTTTTTGATGATAAAGCCACCTTTTCCTTTGAAACCACCTTTTTTGAAATCTAGCTCAAATTCAGGTTTTTCTATCCATATAGAGCCATATTTAGCAGATTGCTCTTTTGAACCCAAATTAATAGCCCAATATTCTCTTTTTTGTTCATCAGTTTCAGATGTAATTGCAGCAATGGGTATCTGATTAAGTGTGAAACCTACATCTAAATCACCACTTGCCGTTACTTTGCCGAAAAATTTCATGCCTAAATAGTTACTTTCCTTAGGATGATCTGGCTGATAAGTATCAAAAATAATAATTTTTGGCTGTTTTGTACTCTGGTCTTCACCAAAGAGATAATTTAATCTTGTAGGTAAATAAAATTTTACTCCTGACTCCACAGATGCAAATTTATTGTTCAAAGCAATTTTTAGATCACCAAAGGTAATTCGGGCTTGACCTAAATCAAACTCTGGTAAATCACCAACTGGGGGTATTTTGATAGATGGAATAGCTATGTCTAATACATCTTTTTTGAGAGCAATATCTGCTCCTTTAGTTGTATCAATACTTAATCTTACTTCAATACCATCCTCGGGAAGCAGGTTACCAATAACATCTGGAATTTTTGTAAATTTTAACTTAAAGTCAGAACCAAAATGCCATCCACTCTTTTTCTCTATTTCAAGTTTGCTAACTTGAAATTCCATTGATGACCAATCTATTTCACCATCTTCTATTGTGTAGGGGATAAGTATAGGAATGTCTCTGATTACTCCACTTCCTTCATCAGCAATAAAATTAATTTTAAATTGTTCTTTCTCTCCTTCAATCTGTAAAGTTCCACCAATATCGATTAAAGGTTTTTTCTGTCCATTATCTTCTATCTCCAAAAGTTTAATTGCTCCTTGAGATTTTATTTCCCATTTATAACTATTTTCATTTAACTCTTCGAAATGCAATGAAAATGATTTGTTTTCTAGTTTACCAAGTTCGCCAAATGAGATATGTGAGTCTGTTTGAACTTCTATATCCAAAGATTTTTTACCAGTATCGATAATAATTTTTCCACTCTTGACTCTAATACTAACAATTTCTTCAGGAATCTTGATCTCTTGAGGCAAAAAGTCAGTAATTTTTAATGACTCATCTGCAACAGTTGTGAAAGAACCTTCAAATCTCCAACCCTTTTCATTTACTTCTGCTAACAAGAAAACATCAATCTTGTCAAAGAAAGATACTTTTCCAGACAAATGAATGGTTTCTTTTGAAACTGATCCTTCTTTCTTTTGTTTTTCATATTCAAAATATAATCTTAACTCTTTTATGTCAACAAATAGGAATGGAATTGTCAGATCACTTTTAAAAGTACTATTAAAAGTAAACTTTGTCGGTTTAGTACTGCCATTTATATACAATTCACTGCATTCAATATCGGGAGTCTCTATAGGAATCGGATACTCAATTAAGGATTTTAATAGTTCAGTGATATTTATACTACTATTTCTTCCTAACTCAATGGAAAATTCTAAATCTGTTTGAAGAGCAGAAAGTTTTACCATCAAATCACTGTTTGAAGATGTTCTTTCGATCTTAGCGATTCCATCTATTTCCGCTTTGACCTCTTTTGAACCTAAAGGATCTGAAATCGCAAAAGATATTTTTAAATCACTTATACTAATTAATTCGGGAATAAGTTTAAATTCTGCGTATTTATCGTTTAGAGCAAACGTACAGCTTATCTCATCCAATTTTAGCTTATCAACGGAAGCTATCAAAGAAAAATTGTCCAACAAAATAGCATCTAATGATGGGAAATCCCCTTTAGGAATCCAGTCTAACAATGGTAGATCACATAACAAGTGAGAGAATTTTTCTAATGCAAGCTGGAAACTCCTCGTGTATCGGTTTCAAGTATAACATTATATGGATTTATACTATAAAAATCTGAATGTAGAGGTATAGAAATTTTAACTTCTTCATAGGTATATTGGAGTGTAGAAATAAAGCGATATAATGTTTCTGGCTGAACTTCAATATTTTCTTCATCTTCGAAAATTTTAAATAGACTCAATATCTGTAGCTTGAAAGGCAATTGCAGATGTCCTAATTGAATAGCCTCAAAGCTCTCTGAATTTAGTGAAAACCGAGGCACTCCTTCTAATAGATCTATTGCACCTTTAATTGTAAAGCGATCTTCATTTATGAAGAGCTTGATCCACTCAAGCATTTCAGGTAATTTGATCATCCCTTGAAAACGTAAGCCAGTAATGACCTGTGATTCATATTCAGGTTTATAAAAGAAATTGGAATACTTCTTTTGCAATTCCTTATTCTCATCTTCTAGCTTTGAAGGAATAGTTTCCAGAGTAAATATAACCTCTTCGTATATAAAACTATCCACAGGTGAATCCTGTAGTACAGTAAAGCTATCTGACAACTTATAATCAGATTTACTTATGCTAAAATTTATCTGACATTGTGGAATTTGTAGCTCATCAATCCAAAATTTAGCAACAACCGATACATCTGATATATTCAAAAAAGTTGTAATCAAACCCTTAATTTGTACTGTAGTATTTTCTAAAATAGGTTTGGCTGAATTTTTTAAAGTAACTTTTCCCTCCGGAAAATGTTCAGAGATAATTTTATTAATAGGTGTTCCAGAAAATTCATTTGCTTTAATCACAAAAGTTTGTTCTTCTTCATTCCATCCAGCAACTATTATGTTATAGAGTTCTTTTATATTCATTATATGTCCCTCCCTACAACTCAAAGAATGATAGCTTTGAGCAGTTTTTAGATTTTTAAAAAAAGATTCTTTCCCTTATTACTCTAAAAATCTTTTAAACCCCCATAATATGATGGTAAAGCTAATTTCTTATCTCGAACTACATTACAATTTCCATTACTATCAATTTCTAAACGAATATAAGTACTAAGAGTAAAAAGTCCTGTATTATACCACTTTTTCTGGTAGCTTTTAATCACAGATGCTTTTCGACCTTCATCACCAGTGAGGACTGTGACTTCTACTTTATTGTTAATTAGTTCTTGTATTGTACTGGTTACATAATCGCCACCTAAGCCACTTATTATACAGTGCGGTTTTTCTTTAAAAATATAATTTTTAAGTTTTATATTACGCATAATATTACCATAACTCCCGTGATGAGGTAGTCTAATAACTTTATATTTCTTACCCAGTAGTTTTGCTGGAAAAGTCTCTTTCGTGATATCCGCAAGTCCTAAATACTTGAAATCGCCGTATTCAATAATGGGCATCAAACTGAGGTGATTTTCATCATTGTAATGGTTCTCTGTCAAATTGGGAGTGGCTATAGTTATCTTTAAATTATTTTTATTGAACATTTCTAAATCTTTGTTTATAAATACATCTTTATCATCAATATCTACAATACCATTTACTGCATTTATTACACCTTTCCGCGTCTTTGTAACAGCATCCGATTTTAAGCCATAACAAAGTTTAAAATTTAAATTTTGTATTGATCCACCATAATGATCATTATGCCAATGGGTGTATAACACAAAACCATTTTCATTATCTTTAGGTAATACATTGAAATATGTCTTAAAAAAACTTTTATCACTATTAGTTTTTGACCCACTGTCAATCATCATCCATCTTTTATCTGGAATAATTTTTACTATAGAAAAATCTCCATACCCTCTTCCTTCACTGCAACCATAATGTTCAATTGCTAAATTGACATTTTCTTTACTATAATCATCAAAGCTTATATAATTCATTATTCAAACTCCTTTCATAAATTCTTTCTCTCACAACGATGTCTCTCTGTAGTATTCTGGTTAATATTTTTATAATCCTTTTTAAATTTAAAATTTTTACTACTATTATAGAAAACATTTGACTTTTGATAATAGTTATAATATAATTTGACTTAGGTAATGAAAAGTTTATTCAAAGCGAGGTGTTTGTATGGATAATGACTCTAATTTTGGAACCTATCTTAAAAAACTGCGAGAATCACGGAACATAAAAACATCTGCATTGGCAAACAAATCTGGTGTGAGCGCGTCTTATATCTCCAGACTTGAAGAAGGTAGTCGAAAAACTCCACAACCTGATATTCTTCAAAAGCTGGCTCCTCATCTTGGTGTTGGATATTTTGAGCTGATGATAAAGGCTGGTCATATTCCGAAAGATTCTGATGCGCTTTTAGTTGACGATGATCTGTCAAAGCAAATCATCTTAAATATGACTGAGAGTAAAAAGCAGCTTTTTAAGGAATTAAATGATTTAGATGAAGAGACTATCTTTTCGTTGGTGCAATTTATACAGAACTTTAAGAGAAGTAATTTTAAAAAAGATTAATTGATGAAATGCAGAAAGACTCCAGGTAATTGGAGTCTTTCTGCATTTCATCAATTTTCATCATTATATGTCTTACAAAACGTCTAGCATAGTATTATTTTGATTTACATTATGTCTTCAATCTTTTGCAGTTCAGGGTCATATTCAATAAATTTCTTGAAAGACTTTAGGAAGAAGAATGGTATGACTATTAATACCGTTGCTATGAACCCCCCTGATATAACATATCTCAGTTTTAAGAATTCACCTAATAGTCCACCAATCATCGTAGCAATAGGGGCTAATCCCATAAGTACTGTTCCCATTACAGAAAAAACTTTTCCACGCATATCTTGCCAAACAGTAAGTTGTACTTGAGCTTCAATTAATACATTAAGAACTGCATTAAAAGGGGTGTATAATTAATGTTGTGAAACTAAAATAAAAGAAGGCATCGAAAGCCTCCATATAGAATCTGTTTGTATCCATCAAATAGATCAATAAGGTGGGCTTAACGATGCCACAAATTAATCCTATCACAGAAATTCTAAAAATTCCAGAGCTAGAGGTATTAACTTTTCGAAAAAAAGAAAATATGTTGATTCTAGATGTTGAATCTAAACCTGGAGGAAGCCATTGTCCT